>NZ_JBHVFE010000072.1:0-26663 GCF_042801945.1 Kitasatospora sp. NPDC057542 | reverse complement strand
GCGCTCGCTGCGGTCGGCCTGCGCGGAGCTGCGCGCCTCCTCCCCGCTCCAGGGGTTGATCGACGCGGGGTACTGGCTGGTGGACGCCCTCGGGGCGGACCCGGTGATCCGGGCGGCCTTCCGCCTCGGCCGCGAGGACGCCGGCTGGCAGGCCTCGCCCACCGCAGTGGGACCCACCACGGCCTCGCTCGCCGCGGCGGGGCCCACCACGGCCGGGTCGGCCTTCGCCGACATGCGCGGCTTCCACAGTGTCTGGGCCGGGGTCGTGCGCGACCTGCTGGCCGGCGCCCGCCGCGCCGGTGAGCTGCGCGACCGCTCGGGCGGCCTCGGCCCGGAGACCCTGGTGGTGACTGCCGCCTGCGGTCTGGAGGTGGTCTTCGCCGACGGCTGCCCCGCCGATGAGCGTGCCCGCCGGGTGGGCGCGCTCTGGGACTGGCTGCTGCCCTGCCTGGTGCCCCCGGGCACGGCCGGCGGCTACCGCACCAGGCCGCCGGCCCGGCAGCCCGCCTGAACCCGGCCTGCCTGAACCCGGGCCCGACCGAACCCGACCCCCGGCGGACAGCGGGCCGCCCCCGGTACCCGAAGGCACCGAGGGCGGCCCGACCGCCGTCGGACGGCGGGGTCGAAGGCGTTACGCCACGTACCGGTTGGCAGCCGCGCGGCGCCGGATCCGGGTGAGCAGCAGACCGCCGAGGGCGATCAGCCCGGCCCCGCCCCCGGCCAGGCTCGCGGTGGCGGTCGGCGCGCTGTTCTCCGGCAGCCCGTCCGAGCCGCCGTCCTGGGGCGGAGCCGGGTGGTGACCCGGACGGCTCGGGCAGCCGTGGCTCCCGCCGCCCTTGTGGTCGTGCCCCCGCGGCGGGCAGGGCGAGACGGCGATGCAGAGCTCGACCGGCGGGCTCTCCACGGTCCGCCCCCGCGGGTCGACGGCAGAGGCCCGGGCGGTGTTGGTGATGCTGCCCGCCCGTGCGTCCTCCTCGGTCACGGTGGAGGTGCCCTGGCAGGTGGTGCTCTGCCCAGGGTCGAGGGTGGTCTGCTCGCAGGTCACCTGCCGCACCCGGTCGTCGCTGACGGCGACGTCGGTCAGCGTGGTCGTCCCGGTGTTGGTCACCGTGTACGTGTAGGTGACGGTGTCACCCGGGTGCACGGTCCCCTCGGCGTCGGCCCGCTTGGTGACGGACAGCGAGGACTCGCCGGCCGGAACGACGTCGACGGTGGCCTGGCCCGGCGGACTCTGGACGGTCCGACCCTGGGGGTCGGTGCCGTTGGCGTGCGCGGTGTTGGTGACGTGCCCGGCCCGGGCGTCCGCCGCCGTCACGGTGTACGTCCCGTGGCAGGTGGCGCTCTGCCCCGGGTCGAGACCGGTCCGGTCGCAGGTCACCCCCTGGACGTGGTCGTCGGTCACGGTCAGGCGGTCGACCGCCGCCGTCCCGGTGTTGGTGACCGTGTAGGTGTAGTGCACGGTGTCGCCGACGTGGAACGGCCCGGCGCTGTCGGCCCGCTTCTCCAGGTCGAGCTTGGCGACGCCCACCACCTTCAGCGTCACCTGGGCGATCGGGCTCTGTACCGTCTGTCCCTGTGGGCCCGCGGCGGTCGCCCGGGCCGTGTTGGTGACGTGGCCGAGCTGCTCGTCGGCAGCGGTCACGGTGTACGTGCCGTGACAGGTGGTGCTCTGACCGGCGGTCAGAGTGGTCTGGTCGCAGGTCGCGTGCGCGGCGTGGTCGTCGGCGACGGTGAGGCCGGTCAGCGTGGTCGTTCCGGTGTTGGTGACCGTGTAGGTGTAGCGCACGGTGTCCCCGGCGTGGACCGGCCCGGCGGTGTCCGCCCGCTTGGCCAGGCCGAGCGACGAGGGGCCGACCACCGTGACGGTGGCCTCGGCCTCCGGCGAGGTGACCGGCCGGCCGTTGGACGTTCCGCCGGCGTGGGCGTGGTTGGTGACCTGCCCGGCCTGCGCGTCGGCCGCCGTCACGACGTAGCTGCCCCGGCAGACCGTACTGTCCCCGGGGCTGCCCGCCGGCGCCAGCACGGTGGCGTCGCAGGTGATCCCGGTGACCTTGTCGTCCGTCACCGTCAGCGCGTCGACCGGAGTGCCGCCGGTGTTGGTGACCACGTAGGTGTACGGCACGGTGTCGCCGACGTGGAACGGCTCCTCCGCGTCCACGTGCTTGACCAGGGAGATCCCCGGCGGCGCCACCACCGGCACGTCGGCTGTGGCGGGCGGCGAGGTGATCGGGTTGCCGTCGGAAGTCCCGGTGGCCTGGGCGGTGTTGAGGACATGGCCCTGGGCGACGTCCGCGGCGGTGACCCGGTACGTCGCCGTACAGGTCACCGTCTTTCCGGGGTCCAGTGTGCTCACCGGGCAGGTGACCGGCCCGACCTTCGGGTCGTTCACGGCCAGGTCGTTGACCGGCACGTTCCCGGAGTTGGTGACCACGAAGTCGTACGGGATCGGGGTACCCACCGTCAGCAGCCCGGGCAGCGGCTCGTGCGGCTGCTTGACCAGGTTCAGCGCGGGCAGCGGCTGGTCGGTGTTGACGACGACGTTGCGGATCAGGTGCACGTCGGTGAACAGGCCGGTGGACCCGGCGAAGCCGAACTTGTAGGTCGAGGGCACCGGCTCCGGTGCGGGGGTCTGGAGCACCTGGTGCGGGCCGGTGCCGTCGTTGAAGTCGACGGATACCGTCAGCACCGGTGAGGGCGCGGGCGTCAGGTGCACGTTCACCCGGCGGCGCGAGGGCTCCAGCAGGGTCTGGGCCTGGTCCGGGGTGACCCCGGGCGGCAGCGTGGTGAGCGGGCCCTGGAGCGTGCCGGGCAGCGTGGAGGGCCATGGGCCGTTGGTGGTGAAGTTGCTGGTCGTCGCGGTCAGGAAGCAGTAGCCGGTGGTGCCGTCGCCGGGGCCGCGGACGGTGACCATGTTGGCGCCGGGCGCGGGCACCCGGAAGGACGTGCCGGCGGGGGAACGCTGGGCGCAGCCGTTGCCGCGCTGCTCCCAGTCGCCGAAGTAGTTGCCGAGCACGTCGAGCCCGACGCCCAGGTAGCCGCGGTCGACACCGGGCAGGAAGGTGAGGTTCGGGTCGTCGTCGGGCAGCTTCTGGGCGTAGCCGAGGCTGCCGCCGAAGGCGCCGGGGTGGGTGAGCGAGACGTCGCCGTTCACCAGGAAGAACGAGATGCCGTCGGCCGGGGTGTTCGGCGTGGTGCTGCCGTACTGCCACTGATCGAAGGTCACGTCCAGACCGTTGCCGGCCGGCAGGGCCTGGTCGAAGAGCACCGCGCCGCTCCGGTCGTTGCCGGCGTCGGTGATCCGCAGGTAGCCGAGCGGCGCGCTGTTCAGCGGCGGCACCGGGCCGGTCTCGGCGGCGGGGCAGCCACCGAGCAGGTGGTCGCCGGCCCCGGGCTGGGCGGGGGCCGCGCCGGTGAGGCAGGCCGAGCCGACGGCGGTGAAGCGCGAGTCGGCGGTGGCACCGGTGAAGGTCTCCTGGAGCAGGGGCGTGCCGACGGCCCGGACTCGCTCCGCCGACGGCGCGGCAGGACGACGGGCGGGAGCGACGGCCTGGGCGAGCGGGGCGGTGAGGCCGGCGCCGAGCAGACCCAGGGTGGCCGCGGCACTGATGACGCGGGCCGTTCGGGCACGAAGCCGGGACGGTCCGCGGGATTGTCTCGTCATGCCGTCACTATGCGCGGCCGCTACGGTCGGTTATCGCCGAGTACTGTCAGTGGACCTATCAAATAGCTCGGACGAACGAGCGTGACGCCGGCTTGTGACGGGAAGGCCCGGGGCCCCGGCGCAACCGGGTCGACCCGGCGGCCCCGCTCCCGGCCGGCGGAGGGCGGGACGGGACCGTTCCGATCACCCCCGGCCGACGGTGCGGTAGGGTGGCCGACGCCGAGTATGACCGCGACTCAGGGAGGTGAGACCCATTACCGGTATGTCCGAGCGGGTGCTCCCGGAGCGCGGCCGTGCGGGCGCCCCGCGCGCATAGCGCGGACGGCGCGCCGACACGGTGTCGGCCCTCGCGGGAGCCCTGACGGAGTCGTCAGCCCTCCCGTCTTCCCCCAAGGGGTTCTCTTGTCGGTCTTCTCCTCCGCCTCCCTCCGTTCCTCGGTCGTCTCCCGGCTGCGCGCCGCCGGTTGCGTGTTCGCCGAGGACGAGGCGCGGATCCTGCTCTCCGCCGCGGCCTCGCCCGCCGACCTGGCCGCCATGGTCCGCTCCCGCGCCGACGGGCGACCGCTCGAACACGTCGTCGGCTGGGCCGAGTTCGCCGGTCTGCGGATCGCCGTCGACCCGGGCGTCTTCGTCCCGCGCCGCCGCAGCGAGTTCCTGGCCGCCACCGCCACCGCGCTGACCGCCCCGGGCGCGGTGGTGCTCGACCTGTGCTGCGGCAGCGGCGCGCTGGGCGCCGCGCTGGCGGCCGCGGCCGCCCATCCGGTCGAGCTGTACGCGGCGGACATCGATCCGGGCGCGGTCCGCTGCGCCCGCCGCAACCTGGCCGGCGCCGCGGCGCGGGTCTTCCAGGGCGACCTGTTCGGCGCCCTGCCCGCGGAGTTGCGCGGCCGGGTGAACGTGCTGATCGCCAACGTTCCGTACGTCCCGACCGGCGACCTCGGCCTGCTGCCGCCCGAGGCGCGACTGCACGAGGCCCGCCCCGCGCTGGACGGCGGGGCGGACGGGCTGGACGTGCTGCGGCGGGTGGTCGCCGAGGCGCCGCAGTGGCTGGCGCCCGGTGGGTCGCTGCTGTTCGAGACCAGCGAGCGGCAGGTACCGACGGCCCTCGCGGTGACCCGGGCGGCCGGGCTGGCGGCGGTGGCGAGCCGGCAGGAGGAGCTGGACGCCACGGTGGTCGCGGCGACGCTGCGCTGAACCGCCCTGCTGCGGAGATGAGTTCGGCTGCGGCCCGGAGGCGTGGGCCCGGCCACCGTTCCCCTGTGACGGTGGCCGGGCCTGGTCCGGTCAGATGTGCGTGCCGTACACGTGGTCGACCGGGATGGTGAGGAGTACCCGGCGGTCGGCGACCATCACCTTGCGGTACTCCGTCCAGTCCGGGTGCTCCCCGGCGGCGCGCCGGTAGTAGTCCACCAGCGCCTCGACCTCCGGCCCGTCGGGGTCGGTGCCCGGCCCGGTCAGGGCGGCCACGCCCTCGGCGGTGGCCCAGGAGCGGCCGTCCGGCCCGGTCACCTCCAGGCTGGCCCGCGGGTCCCGGCGCAGGTTGGCGGTCTTGGCCAGCCCGTCCCGGGTGGAGATCAGGATGGCGTTCGCCGCCCGGTCGTAGAACGGCATGACGGGGGAGAGCTGCGGCCGGCCGTCCGCCTTGATGGTGGCGAGGACGCCGAGGCGGCTCTGCGCGAGCAGCGCGTACGGATCGAAAGGAGTGGCGGTCATGGGAGCATCATCGGCCTTCACACCGGTGTGAAGGCAAGGTCCGCCACGCGTGTTGGGCGCAGGAGGCTCCGCATGATGGCACGGTCGGCGAGCCGGTGCGGGGGGTTCGGAAATTCGCCGTGATCTTCGGTGCGAGCCGTTAGGGTCGGTCCGAGTGTTGTGACGGTCCGTCATCGAGTGCGTACCGTCCGAGCCGAGGGGGCACCGCACGATGGGACGCGAACGCAGGCCGGTGGAACTGCTGGAGTTCTCCGACGACCTCCACACCGACGACGTCACCCCGCTGCAGGCCTTCCTGGCCGCCCGCCTCCGCGAGGTGGTCGAGGCCCAACCCGAGGACAGCAGCGCCCGGTTCGCCGCCGAGCGGCTGGCTGAGGTCACCGCCGGGGACTGCGTCTTCCTCTCGGACGTCCTGGTGGCCTGGGAGGAGGTGGTCCTGGAGGGCCGCAACGACGAGCCCGGCTGGACGCAGCGGATGCGCCAGGACGCCATGCTGTGGTGGGAGCGGCTCTGCGAGACGGCGGACCGGTTCCGCGACCACCCCGACCACCGCTCCCGCTGGCGCCCGCTGGCGTACATGAACCTCGCGCACGCGGAGCTCATGGCGGGCCTGACCGACCGGGCGGGCGGCGTGTACGGGGAAGGGGCGCACCCGTGATCCCGGACGGCCGGGGGCGGTGGCCGTAGACGGCGCCGTCTGTCGGTGCCGGCTGGTACGGTCCCGCGCATGAGCAATCGTGTGCCCTTCACGGGTGCGGAGAAGGAAAGCCTCCATGCGGCGCTGGACCGGCACCGCGATGCGGTGCTGTGGAAGGTGGAGGGGCTGGACGACGAGCAGCTGCGCCGCCCGATGACGCCCTCCGGGACGAACCTGCTGGGGCTGGTGAAGCACCTCGGGGGCGCCGAACTCGGCTGGTTCCGGGAGACGTTCGGCCGGGACACCGGTCCGCTGCCGTTCGACATCGACGCCGACGAGACCTCCGACATGCGGGTGGAACCGCACGAGTCGACGGCGGACGTCCTGGCGTTCTACGCACGGGCCCGGGCCGGCGCCGACGAGGCGATCCGGGCGCTGACGCTGGACGACCTCGGTACCTCCTGGTCGGGCAACACCGTCTCGCTGCGCTGGGTGCTGATCCACATGACCACGGAGACGGCGCGGCACGCCGGGCACATGGACATCCTGCGCGAGCTGATCGACGGCGGGACGGGGGACCACGACCGGAGCTGACCCCGGACGTTGCTCCCGCCCGGCCCGCCCCCGGGCCCGGCGCTCAGACCGTCAGCTTCCGGACGGCCCGGGCCAGCGCCTGCGCCGTGCGCCGGACGTCCGCCTCCGTGGTACGCCAGTTGCTGAACGCCGCGCGCAGGGCGGGTCGGCCCGCGTGGCGGGTGGGAGTGAGGAAGGCCTCGTCGGCCAGCTCGGCGGCGAGCGCGGCCAGCCGCTCGGGGGTCGGGTCCGCGGTCAGCGAGAAGCAGACCACGTTCAGCCGCACCGGGGCGAGCAGCTCCAGGCCGTCGGTCCGGGCGACCTGCTCGCCGAGCGTCCGGGCACCGGCGATGCAGCGTTCCACGATCTCCCGGTGCCCGGAGCGGCCGTACGCCCGCAGGGTGAACCAGGCGGCGAGGGCGCGCAGCCGGTGGGAGTTCTCCGGCGTGAGGTGGACCAGGTCGGGGTGCTCGCCCTGGGGATACCCCCGGCCGGAGGCCGGGGAAGGGCCGAGGTAGGCGGCGGCGTTCCGGAAGACCCGGGCCTGGAGGTCCGGGCGGCGGGTGAACTGCACGGCGCTGTCGTACGGCACGTTGAGCCACTTGTGCAGGTCGACGCAGACCGAGTCGGCGAGGTCCAGTCCCGCCACCAGCTCCGCGTGCTCCGGCGACAGCGCGGCGAAGGCGCCGAACGCGGCGTCCACGTGCAGCCAGAACCCGTACCGCTCGCGCAGCGCGGCGATCGCCCGCAGGTCGTCGAAGTCGACGGTGTTGACCGTCCCGGCGTTGGCCACCACCACGCACGGCCCCTGAGCCCCGGCCAGCGCCCGCTCCAGTGCGGCCACATCCACGGCCTCCCGGCCCGGCAGGACGGGCACCGCGCGCAGCGCCGTCCGGCCCAGGCCCAGCACCGACAGCGCCTTGGCGACGCTGGAGTGCGCACTGCCCGACAGCACCCGGACCGGGCCCAGGGCGCCGACCCCGTCCTCGGCGACGTCCACGCCGAGCCGCTCGCCCAGCCACTCGCGGGCGATCGCCAGCCCCACCGTGTTCGACATCGTGGCGCCGCTCACGAAGGTGCCGTGGTGCGCCGCCGAGAGCCCGAACAGCTCGCGCAGCCAGCCGACCGTCTCCCGCTCCAGTTGCTGACCGGCCGGGTCCAGCGAGGAGTTGGAGTTCTGGTCCGCGGCCGAGGTCAGCCAGTCGCCGGCGAGCGCCGCCGGTGTCGCCCCGCCGGTCACGAACCCGAAGTAGCGCGGACCGGCGCTCGCCGACAGCCGCGGCTCCCAGCGCTCCGCGAACTCCGCGAGCGCCGCCCGCACCCCGCCGCCCTCCTCGGTGAGCGGCGCGACGGTGGGCGGCTCGGCCCGTTCGACCACGGGCCGCTCGTCGAGACCCGTCAGGAAGGCGAGCGCCCGCTGCCGGGTCTCCTCCAGGAGTTCGGGCATCCGGCCCAGATCGGCGGCGAGTTCGGGGTGCATGGCGCTTCTCCGTTGATCGACTGTGCGCCGAGGCTAACCACCGGGGCCGCCGGTGTCCCGGTCCAATCCGGAACGGGTGGCCCGGAAGGTGCGTCAACCGGCCGATGCCGCCGGTGCTTTGGACCTGTAGGTCCAATTCCCGAGGCCTACCGGGCTTTCCGCCGCCCCAGGGCCTGTCTGCGAACTCCCGTCGTCCGCCCGCAGACGGGGGTTTGAGGACAGGCGCTAGCAGCAAGGCCGAGGGTTCTGGGGCGAATCCCAAGGAATTCACATCCTTCGACTCAAAACAACCCCGGATGGGAATTTCCTGTCGGTCCCTTGACCTCTCCGGAGGGGGCGGACGATGATCACCGTGCACCGCGAGCGAGCAAACGTTCCATTGTCGGGCGGATTTTCGATCCGAGACTTCAGGGAGGTGCAGGGCTGTGCGTTCCATCACCGCTCCCGTGGCGGCACCCGTGGCGCCGGGGCGTTTTCCGCTGCTCGGCCACCTGCCGCAGCTGGCCGTCAAACGGGTGGAGTTCCTGCAGTCGGTCAGGGCACACGGCGACATCGTCAGGATATTCCTCGGGAATCGGCCGGTGTTCGTCCTGAACTCGCCGCAGGCCGTCCACGACGTTCTCCTGACGCAGAGCAGGAAGTTCGGCAAAGGGCTGCTGTTCGACGTCGCGCGGCCTTTCATCGGGAACGGCATCATCACCTCCGAGCGGGATTTCCACCTTCGCCAGCGGCGGGCGCTCCAGCCGGCTTTCCGCCGGGACGCCATCGCGGCGTGCGTCGGCACGATGACCGACATCGCTGAGGAGCAGGTGTCGGCCTGGCGCCCCGGCGAGGTGATCGCCATGGACCTGGTGCTGCGTCGGCTGATGACGGCCATGCTCGTGGCGACCCTGTTCAGCACCGAACGCCCGGACGGCGCGGACGCCGTCGCCGAGCTGGGCGAACGCGTCGGCGAGCACCTGACCACGGTGATGCGCGGGGTCTTCGTGGGCACCGTGCTGCCCGCTCCGATCGCGTCCTCGCCCGCGCTGGGCCACCGCAGGTACCTGGCCGCGGCCGCGGCGCTTCGCGAGCTCGCGGACACCGCCGTCCGGCAGGCCCGGGAGGCGGGGCAGGAGAGGCAGGGCGGCACCGACCGCGGGGACCTGCTGTCGATCATGTTCGCCGCCACTCCGGGCAACCCGCGGGGAATGACCGACGTGGAGGCCCGCGACGAGCTGTTGTCCCTGCTCATGGCCGGCGCCGAGACCACGTCCACCACGCTGGCCTGGGCGCTCCACGAGATCGGCCGGCGTCCGGAGCTCACCGAGCGGATCAGGACCGAGTGCGAAGCGCTGCCCGCCGGCGCCCTGCCCGGCGCGGCGACGCTCCCGTTCACCGAGCGCTTCCTCCGGGAGGTGCTGCGGCTGCACCAGCCCAGCTGGCTGCTCATGCGGCGCGCCCTGGAGCCGGTGCGGGTCTGCGGGGTCGACCTCCCGCAAGGGGCGGAGCTGATCTACAGCGCGCTGACGATGCACCGGGACCCGGCGCACTACCCGGACCCGCTGCGGTTCGACCCGGACCGGTGGCTCGACCGTACCGAGAAGGACCTTCCGCCGGGCGCCTACGTCCCGTTCGCGCTGGGCAACCGGAAGTGCATCGGGGACCACTTCGCGATGACCGAGATGCTGGTCGTGCTCCGCTCGGTCGTCTCGCGGTGGCGGCCGCGGCCGGTCGAGGGGCACCGGGTCCGCCCCGTGGTCCACGCGCTGATCCGGCCCAACGCGCTGCCCATGCGCGTCTCATCCTGGCCGGCCGACTGAACCGGCCCCGTTCCCGAAGGTGCGCCACACCATGACATCGACGGCAGAGCCCCTGTTCGTGGACCCCGGGGCACCGGCCCAGGCCCCGGCCCTCGACTCCGTTCCGTTTCCGCGCCGGATCAGCCCGGACTTCCGGGCCGCCCACGACCGCCACCTCGGCTGGCCGGAGTCCTTCGGCTTCCTGTCCACGGAAGCGGAGCGGGCCCACCACCTCAAGGGCCAGTTCCCGCTGATCGCGGCCATGTTCTATCCGAACGCGACCGGGAGCGAACTGGACATCGGAGTCGACCAGCAGAGCTGGTACTTCCTGTTCGACGACGCGCTCGACGAGCAGTGGGGCGGGTCGCCCGAGCGGGTCCGCCACCTCGTCGGACTCGTCAAGGAGGGCGTCACCGGCGAGGCGTCCCCGCTGCCGCTGGCCGGGGCCTTCGCCGACATGCGACGGCGCAGCTGCCGTGACATGCCTGCGGACTGGATCCAGCGATCGGCGGCCCACTGGTCCTCCTACCTCGACCACCACGTCCACGAGGCGCGCAGCCGGCAGGCCGGCACGCCCATGTCGCTGGGCGCCTACCTGCGGGTCCGGCGCCACACCATCGGCGTGGCACCGGTCGTCGACCTCGCCGAGCGGCTGTCCTCGTGCGTCCTGCCGGACCACCTGTACGCGCTGCCGCACCTGTCGGTCATGCGCGAGATGACGAAGACCTTCATCATCTGCGACAACGACATCGTCTCCCTGGACAAGGACGCGGCCCTGGGCGAGCAGAACAATCTGGTGCTCTGCCTGGAACGGGAGCACGGGCTCTCCCGGCCGGAAGCCGTCGACCGGGCGCTGCACCGCCGCAGCGAAGCACTGGAACTGTTCACCGGTGCCCACCGGGCCCTGCTCGGCACCGCGGCGACCGGCCACCTCGACCCGGCCGAACGCGACCTGCTGCACCGGTACTGCACGGAGGCGCTGCACACCACCATCCGCGGCGCATACGACTGGCACCACGCCTCCACCCGGTACCGCGGGTAGGCCCTGCCCGCCCCGTTCCACGACCCGCGTTCCCGGGACCGACACAGCTGAGGAGCCCGCACCATGCCCGATCGCCGCTCGGCGTCCTTCGTCGCCTCCGAACGGGACCGGACCTGCCCGTTCGACCCGTCGCCGGACCTGCGCCGGATGCGCGAGGAGGACGGCCTGCCGCGGCTGCGGGTGTCCCATCCGGTGCGCGGTGAGATCGAGGCCGTCGTCATCACCAGGTACGGCGACGTCCGGGCCGCCTTCGCGGAGGAGCGCCTGGTCACGGGCAACGGCATCGACCCGTCGCTGCCGCGCACCCTGTTCAACC
The DNA here is from genome assembly GCF_042801945.1 of Kitasatospora sp. NPDC057542. Classification (NCBI taxonomy): domain Bacteria; kingdom Bacillati; phylum Actinomycetota; class Actinomycetes; order Kitasatosporales; family Streptomycetaceae; genus Kitasatospora; species Kitasatospora sp. NPDC057542. Next base: position 15,460 of record NZ_JBHVFE010000072.1, on the reverse strand, counting down.
ACCCGGGCTTCCTGCCCGCCTACAGCGGCCCGGAGCACATCCGCCTGCGCCGGATGCTCACCGGCAGCTTCACCGTCCGTCAGGTCGAGCAACTGCGGCCCGCGATCGAGACGATCGTCTCCGGCCATCTCGACGCGATGGCGGAGCAGGGGCCGGGCGTCGACCTGGTCGAGGCGTTCGCCCTGCCCATCCCGTCGCTGGTGATCTGCGAACTGCTCGACGTCCCGTACGGAACCCGGGCGATGTTCCAGCGCTGCTCCCAGGTGATCATGGACGGTACCGTCGATGCCGAACAACTGGTTGCCGCCTCGGCCGAGTTGAACGCGGCCATGGCGGACATCGTCGCGCGCAACCGGGCCACCCCCGGTGACGGCGTGCTGGGTGCGGTGGTGCGGCAGCACGGCGCGGAGCTGACCGATGAGGAGCTCATCGGCTTCGGCACCACTCTCCTGGTCGGGGGACACGAGACCACCGCGACCATGCTCGCCCTGAGCGTGCTGGCCCTGCTCCGCCATCCGGAGCAGCTCGCCGCCCTGCGCGACGACCCGGCGGTCACCGGCACGGCCGTCGAGGAACTGCTGCGCCATCTCGCCATCCCCGCGCCGCTCCTGCGCACGGCCGTGGCCGACGTCGAGATCAACGGCCACCGGATCGCCGAGGGCGAGCACGTCCTGCTCTCCCCGCTGACCGCGAACCGCGACCCCGAACTCGCCCCCGAGCGCCCCGACGACCTCGACCTGCACCGCCGCCCGGTCGCCCAGCTGTCCTTCGGCTTCGGCGCCCACCAGTGCCTCGGGCAGCAACTGGCCCGGCTGGAACTGAAGATCGCCCTGCCGGCCCTGCTGCGGCGCTTCCCCGCCCTGCGGCTCGCCGTCCCCGAAGCCGGCCTCCGGTTCCGTGAGGGCTCGACGGTCTACGGTGTGGAGGCGCTCCCGGTCGCCTGGTGACCGGCACCCCGCGCACGCCCGGTGAGGGAGCTCAGCGGGAGGCTGCGCGGGGGAGTTCGGCGGGGCGGACGGCGGGGCGGACGGCGGGGGAGGCGAGGGCCGGAGCGGCGCCGAGGCCGGAGAGGGTGCCGCAGCATCGGAACTTCGGTTCAGATCCTCGGGGCGGTGTGACAGGACACGCTTGTCGGTCACGGGACACGTTCGGTGGCCACTGTCCCGAAACCCGGATGCGCTTCCACCGGGGCAGCTGCCATCCTCGGCCGCATGCCAGCCCGTAACCACCGACTGCCGCGCGATCTGGCGTGGCCGCTCACCCCGACTGACATCCGCACCGTCCTCGGAGCGCACGAGACGGACGCGGCCGACCTGGATTTCGACAACCGCCCGTGGGAGGACGGGACCGCGTTGCACGTCGAGTGGGTGCCGCGCCTCTCCTCCAACTACGGCGGCGGTATCCATCCCACGTGGTGGTGCACGGTACGGATCCGTGTCGCCCCGCTCCCGGCCGCCGACCGGGCTGCGGCCCGACACATCCTGCGGCAGAACGCGCTTCCCGAACTCGCGGCCTGGATCAGTGCCGCCCGGCACGCGCCGGAACCCTGGACCCTGTCCCGGCACAGTCGCTCCTGGCGGCCCGAAGGCAGCAGCACGGCCCACCGCGACGACCAGCAGCCGTACCTCTGAACCACCCGTCGACGGGCGAGAGCCGTCACACGGTCGAACTTCGCCGAGACGGGGCAGCCGCACCCCGGTCACAGGCGGCTCGTCGAGGCGTCGGACGACGGTCAGCGCAGGGTGACCTCGCGGGGGCCGTTGAAGGGGGCCAGGGACAGGACGGTCTTCGGGGTGCGCAGGGCGTCGTGTTCGGTGAAGAGGCGGCGGACGGCGGGCAGGTCGATCGGGCCGACCGTCAGGTGGGCGACCTCGTCGTACGGCGTGTGGGGCGTGTTGGTGGAACCCGTGCCCCAGGTGTCCCAGAGGAGGGTCTCGACCTTGTTCAGGGCGGCGAGGTCGAGACGGGTGGAGTGGGCGACGAACCACTCGCCGTTGAGCGGGCCCTCCTCCGGCGGGTGGACGCCGAAGGAGGAGGCGGCGGCCCGGCCGGAGCGGATCGTGCGCCAGGCCCGGCCGGCGACCAGGAAGCGGTCGCGCGGGACGTCCATCGGGTCGAAGTCCACCCGCCAGGCGGCGGCGACCCTCGGATCGGCCAGCTGCGGGTCGGCGAGCAGCCAGCCGCGTCGGTCGTCCCAGTACTCGGTGGCCACGTGGTCGCCGTGGAAGCCGTCCGGGCCGAGGTAGTCGGCGAAGCCGCAGCGCAACCGGGCCGGGACGCCGACGTGGCGGAGGAAGGAGCAGTGCAGCAGGGCCAGGTCCCGGCAGACGCCGACGAAGCGGTCGGCGGGCGCCCGTGGATGGTTCAGCGGGGCCGGGTTGCGGTCGGTGATCAGGTGCAGGATGTCGTCGAGGTAGCGCGTCTCGGCGTCGTGGTGGAGCCGGCCGGCCGGGATGGGGTGGTGGAACAGCTCGCCTTCGAGGCGATGGATGATCAGGTTGCGGGCGATCCGGGAGAGTTGGCTCGGATCGCCGGGGAGATCGGCGTAACGGGGGAGGTGGGCACCGGGGTCGGAGAAGACGCTCTGCCCGAGGTAGAAGGCGGGGAAGTCGGCGGAAGGCACGGAGGAACTCCCATGGGGCTTCGGCCGCATGATCGATGGCTGGGCCGCTGGTCCTCACCGTGGCAAATTTTGGGGGCGGTTGTCCAGAAGAGTCCGATGGGCAGGGGTGGTTCGGCGGATCGGCGGATCGGCGTGGTTCGGCAAGTGGGGGTGGTTCAGCGGGACGGGGTGGGGACGCCGCCGCCGTCGACGTGCTCGACCCGGACGCCGGGCAGGGAACGGGACCAGGCCTTGGCGAGCGGGGCGAGCCGGGCGGCGGGGAGCGGAGCGGGGCCGAGGCCGATCGGGAGGTGGGCGCGGCCGTCGGCGGTCCGGTACGGGTGGGGCCAGGCGTGCAGCCTGGTGGCCCCGGCCTCCTCCAGGGCGGCCAGCAGGGCGCGGATGCGGCCCCGGACGAGGCCGAGCGACTCCTCGTCGGTGCTGACCACGGCCCAGGCGGCGTGCCGGCGGTGCAGCGGGGGAGCGGCGAGCAGGGCGGGCCAGGGGTCCTCGCGGCCTTCGGCGCTCTCGGCGGTCAGTTCCCAGGCGTGGAAGAGCTCCTCGGTGAGCAGATCGCGGGTGTCGGCGCTGACCTGGGTGGTGCAACTGCGGACCGGGGCGGAGGGGGTGAGGACGGTGAGCGGGCCGGACGGGGGAGGCGTCGGGGCGGTGGTGAGGGCGACGGGCCGGCGCCAGTCCCAGCCGGCCCAGGTCTCGGTGAAGCGCTGGAAGAGGTCGTCCTCGGGGCCGCCGGCCGCGTCCAGGACCGTCCGGGCGGCCAGCACCGACCAGGCGAGCGAGGGAACTTGGCCGAAGGGCGCGGAGTCCAGGCCGCGCGCCCGCGCCCAGGCCTTGACCTGGCGCGCCAGCCGGACGAAGGTGGCGTGCCGGGCACCGAGCGCCGCAAGGATCGCCTCGGCGTCCGTGACCGCGCTCAGCGCGACTGCTTCCGCCTCGCCCAACTCCGCACGGCGGTCGACGGCTTGGGCCGGGTCGAGCGGACCGGTGAAGACCACCACGAGGTCGACCGTCAGGCCCTCGGCGGTCAACCGCAGTCCCGGCACCCGGGCACCGCGCACCTCGTGCAGCCGTAGGGCCTCCGGCAGCGCGGCGGCCACCCGGGCGCGGACGGCGGGCAGGTCGGCGGGGCCGGGCAGCGCCGCCACCAGGTCCAGGTCGGCGCCGTCCAGCTGGCAGCCGAGCCGCCGGGAGCCGACGGTGTGCACCACGCCCTCGGGCAGGGAAGCCGCGATGCGGCGGGCCAACGCCCGGGCAGCGGCCGTTCGTCGAGCCGACTCCGGGGCCGGCGAGGCGATCAGCCGCTCGGGCACCGCCCTCGTCTCGCCCGTCCCCAGCGAGACCACCGCGCGCGGGCGCATCGGCTCGGCGCCCCGGCGGGAGAGCACGACCAGGTCGCCGACCCGGGCCGGTAGCCCGGTGAGCCGGGCCGCGCAGTCGGCGGCCACGCGCTGCGGGTCGTCGCTGCGCCCGAGGGTCAGATGCGGGGTGAAGCCCTCCGCCCGGCCGCGGCAGCGGGGGAAACGCCGCTCCAGCGCGTGCCGCAGCGCCGCCCAGGGCGTGGGGGAGGCGGCGGCCGGGTCCAGCCAGACAGTGGCGTCCTCGCGGTGCCCGAAGGTGTGCACGCCCTCCAGCCGCGCGGTGAACGGCGCGACCTCGGCGGCGGCCGCGGCCAGCAGCGGCAGGGCGCGGTCGAACTCGGACTCCGGGACGAAGCCGAACAGCAGGTTGACATGCGGGGGCCAACGGCGCAGCTGAGGGTCGTACGTCTCGCGCAGCCGCTGGATCGGCGGCCACAGCTCCTCGGACGGCAGCCAGGCGACGGCGGTGCGGGCGGTGGGCACGGCGGCGAGGACCTCGGGTGCGCCGCCGTCGGCGTCGTCGCCGTCGAGGGCGAGGTCGACGGCCACGCCGTAGTGGTCGGAGGGCAGGAGTCCGTCCTCGGCCGGGCGGTCGCCGAGCAGGACGGCCGCGGTGGCGCGGGTGCCGCCGGCGCGGTGCAGGACGCGGTCCAGGCGGCCCGGGCGGCCGGTCAGCGAGGAGACCGCGGCGAGCGGGTTGGCCGTCGGGTCGAAGGTGGGGGTGTCGTCGGCCGGCCCGTGCACCTGCGTCCAGGCGTCCCGCAGGCCGAGCGCGCCGGCCGGGCCGGCCGGCCCGGAACGGCCGTCGTTGAAGTCCCCGAGCAGCAGCAGCTCGCCCTCGACGCCTGCCAACCCCTCGGCCAGTCGGGCGAGTTCGGCCTGGCGGCGGCCGGCACCGTCGGGGGAGTGGTCGCTGCTGAGGTGCACGGCGGCGACGGTCAGCGGCGCGCCCGCCGTCCGTACCGACACGGCGGTGACGGCCTTGTGCGGGCCCAGCGCGTGCCGCCCGGCCGCCTGCACCGGCAGTCGGCTGAGCAGCAGCAGGCCGTGATCTTCGACCTCCGGCCCGAGCGGGTCGGCGGCCAGGGTGTACCCGGCGCGGACCCAGGGGGCCGCCAGCAGCAGGGCGACCAGGGCGGGCTCGACTTCCTGGAGGGCGATGACGTCGGCGTCGGCGGCCGCCAGCGCGGCGAGCAGCAGCGGGCGGCGCCGGGCGGTGGCGATCCGGTCGGCGTCGTAGCGGTCCCACAGGGTGTTCCAGGTGACCACGCGCAGGGCGGCCGCGGTCGGGACGTCCCGGGTGGCGTCGGCGGGCCGCCAGCCGCCGTCCCGGTGCCAGGCGTACGGGGTGGTCGCGGTGAAGAAGGGCGTGGGCAGGAGGGGCGGGTCGGTGCGGCGCCCGGCCTCGGTGGTGTCGAGCAGGTCCACGCCCGAGGCGCGGTCCCAGACCCGTATGCCGTCCGCCTCGACCCAGTGCACCCGGTGCCAGGGGATCTCACCGGAGGCCGCGAAGGCCTCCAGTGGGACGCGCTCGGTGCGGTCGTCGCGCTGGCGCACGCCCAGGGTGAACCGGGCCGGATCGAAGCGGGCGTCCCAGCGGATGCGCTGGCAGATCTGTTCGATGGGGCGCATCATCAGTCCTCCTGCTCGTCCAGCGTGCCCGCGGTGTCCTCCACGGTGCCACCGGGGCCGACGTACCAGGTGCGGTGCGCCTGGCCGGGGTAAGGCGGGCCGAAACGGTGCAGCTGCGCGCTGAGCACCTGGGCGGGCACCGGGTGCGGCCGGACGGCGTTGCGGCGCAGGAGTTCATCCTCGCCGACCACCAGCACCACCTGGGTGACCAGGGCGTCGCGACGCTGCGCGACGGCGTGGACGTGGGAGCGCTGCCGGCCGTTGAGCGAGGTGGCGTCCCAGACGACGGTGGCGCCGGTGGTGTCCGCGGCGGCCAGGGCGGCGTCCAGCCGGGCCAGCCCTTCGCGCAGCACCTCGGCGTTGTCGCGCTGGTCGGCGCGCGAGCCCCGTGCGGCGCGCAGGTCGTCCAGGCTGATCCTGACGGCCACGCCGTCGAGCCCGGCCGCGAAGCTGCTCTTGCCGCTGCCGGAGGGGCCGCACAGGTGGACCAGCCGGGGGAAGCGGCCGTCGCGCCGGCGCCAGGTGGCCGCCACGGCCTCCTCGGCGGTGGCGATCCGGCCGAGCGCGTACGCCTCGCGGGCCTGGGCCCAGCAGCGGTCGGCGGCGTCGCGGTCCAGGCCGGCCAGTGCCTCGCGCAGCCCGGTCCGCAACCGGGCGAGCGGTGCCTCGTCGAGCAGCCCGGCATCCTCGGCGTGCAGCGCCGACCAGGCGACCTGCTCGCGCTCCTCCCCTCCCGGGGCGGCGGTCGCGGCGACGGCGTGCAGCACCCCGAGGTCGGCGGCGGCCGAGAGCCGGACCAGTCCGGCGCGGCGCTCCTCGTCCGGGTACGGCTGCTGGAGGGCGGGGTGCAGCCCGACCAGGTCGGCGACCCGCCGGGCGAGCGGCAGGCCGAGCGGGCCGGCCAGCCGCGGCGCCAGCGACTGGCGGCGGGCGGTGCGCAGCGCGGTGGCGAGCACGCCGGCCAGCCGGCTGTCCCCGCCCCGGCCCAGTTCGTCCAGCCGGGCCGAGACCTCGGCCAATTCCTCCGGTGGGCAGCAGAGTTCGGGAAGGTGCAGGGCGGCCGCGAGGGCGGCAGGTTCGGGCAGCGCACCGGAGCGTACGGCCCAGAGCGCGGAGCTCGGGCCGAGCCCGTTCTCCACCACCGCGGCGTGCATCCAGTGGGTGCCGGTGCGCACGTGCCGCGGGCGGACCCACTTGGCGACCCGCTCGCCGAACTCGGCCCGGGGGAAGCCCCGGACCGTCCGCACCACGTACCCCTCCTGCCGGTCGAGGTCCAACCGCAGGGCGCGCAGGGCCCGTTCGTCGTAGCGGCCGCGCCACAGCACCCGAGGGGCGGGGATGCCGAGGCGGCGCAGGAAGCGGACGGTGTCGTCCCAGTCCAGGCAGTGGTCCTGGCCGTCGGGCCCGGTCGTCCAGACCGAGAAGCCGTAGAACCAGCTCTCCAGATCGGTGTACGGGATCGAGTGCCGGGCGAACAGGTTCTCGCCGCAGATCCGCCAGCCGTCCGGGATGCGCGGGGCGATCCGGCCCTGGAGGCCCTTCACCCAGGCGCGGGAGGGGTGGTGGCCGGAGTCCAGCGAGCGGGCGTGCAGGCCGTCGCGGTAGAGCGTGGTGTTCTCGCCGTCGAGCTTCTCGGTGACGACGACCTCGGCGCCGGTCAGCGCGGACAGGTCCCCGGTCCGTACGTCGTCCGCCGTGGCGCCCGGTGACCAGGGCAGATGCGGCGTCCGGGGGTAGTGCACACGCATGTCCGGCTCCCTGGGCGTTCTTGATCCGGCGGCCACTGTAGGAGCGGCCGCGAAGCCCCGGCCACCGATTAAACGGGACTGGTGAGGGTGCCCCTCGGCAGCTGGGGGCCCGGGCGACACGCGGGCAGGAACGTCCCTGCACCCCCGTGCCGCACCCGCGCGGTGCAATGGCGCCACCCGACACGCCGTCAACAGGGGAGGCCGACAGGTGGAGACGAGGGCGAAGGACGCGGGCCCGGTCCGGGTGCTGGACGTGGCGAGCGCCGACTACCGCCGGGCGTTCGAACTGTTCCTCGCCGGCACGGACGAGAAGCCGATCACCCACGCCTGGCTGGGCGAGATCGCGGCCGCCCTGCCGCACCGCCGCGTCCTGCTGGACCTCGGCGCGGGAGACGGCCGCACCACCGCCTACCTGAGCCGCTCCTTCGACCGGACGATCGCGGTGGAGCCCAGCGCCGCGATGCGCGAGAAGCTCGGCACTGCCTGCCCCGACGCCCTGGTCCTCCCGGAGCCGCTCGACCGGGTCCACCCGCCCGAGCAGGGCGACCTCGTCCACCTCTCCCACGTGCTCTACTACGTGCCCGAGGTGGACTGGCTCGGCACCGTCACCCGCGCCCTGGACTGGACGGCCCCCGGCGGCACCCTCCTGGTCGTGCTCCAGAACCCGGAGAGCCCCTGCATGCGGATGGCCGCGCACTTCACCGGCGTCCGCTACGACCTCGGCCCGCTCGCCGATCGCCTGCGTGAACGGCACCCGGAGCACGGCTACGCCCTCGAAACCCTCGACCTCCACTACCGCACGCCCCACCTCGCCGAGGCGGTGGACGTCGCCGAGTTCATGGTCAACGTCGCCGACCTGGCCGCCCTGGACCCGCTCCCCTCCCGCGCGGCCCTGACCGCCTACGTCCAGGACCACTTCGCGCTCCCCGCAGACGGCTACGCCATCGGCCACACCCAGGACATGCTGATCATCCGCCGCGCCGCCCAGGCCTGAACCGCAGCGGCGGACACCCACCCCCGACCAGGGCCCAGGGATGCCCGACGCCACCCCGTCCTGCCGCGACCTCCGCGCCCTGGCGATCGACCGCTCCCCCAGGCGCTCCCCGGAGCGCAGCCACACCCGGGGCCTGATCGACCCCAGCACCGGCATCCTGGAACGTCCGGGCGTCGAGGTCGAACGTGAGTCGAAGGAGCGCAGGGTGTGCCGGTGGGGTGGCTTCCGGGCCTTCGGTTGCCTCGGCCGGCCGCGGGCGGTCAGTGCGTCGGGCCCTGGACCGCTTCGTCCTCGTCCTGCATGTCGGCGGCATCGCTGAGACCGAGGCGCAGGTGCTCGATGTGGTAGACGGCCTGGTCGAGGAGTTCGGCGACGTGGTTGTCGTAGAGCGCGTAGACGACCGAGCGGCCCTGGCGGGTGCCGACGACGAGGCCGAGGTTGCGGAGCAGTCGCAGTTGGTGGGAGCAGGCGGACTGCTCCATGCCGACCTCGGTGGCGAGTTCGGTGGCGGCGCAGGGGCCCTCGCGCAGGCGGGAGAGGATCAGCAGGCGGGAGGGGGTGGCCAGGGCCTGCAGGGTGGTGGCCACCCGGGCGGCGCTGGCTGCGTCCAGGCGCGTGCGCGGGACGGCGGTGGCGGGAGCGGCTCCATGACCCATGGGGGCAATACTACAACTCATAAATGAAGGAGCGTTCATATGTTCATGTATGGTGGACGGGTCGTCGGTCCTGCCCTGCCCTGAAGGGTTCCTCTGCCATGTCCTCCACCCTGATCGAGCGCCCCGCGCCCGCGGCCGCGCCTCGTTCGGATGCCGCCCCGCGCCGCCGCACGCGGGTCTTCGCACTGCCCGAGGCCCGCTGGGCCGCCGCCGCGACGGTGCTGTTCCTGATCGCGCTGCCGCTCCAGCTGACCGGCGCCCCCGCCTGGGCCTGGGGCCCGCTGTACGTCCTCGCCTACGCGACCGGCGGGTGGGAGCCGGCGTGGGCGGGGTTGCAGGCGCTGCGCGAGAAGACCCTCGACGTCGACCTGCTGATGATCGTCGCCGCGCTCGGGGCTGCGGCGGTCGGGCAGGTGATGGACGGCGCGCTGCTGATCGTCATCTTCGCCACCTCCGGCGCCCTGGAGGCGCTGGCCACCGCCCGTACCGCCGACTCGGTGCGCGGACTGCTCGACCTCGCCCCGGCCACCGCCACCCGGCTGCTGCCCGACGGCGGCGAGGAGACCGTGCCCACCGAGGAGCTCGCGGTCGGTGAGACCGTCCTCGTGCGTCCCGGTGAGCGGATCGGCGCCGACGGCAAGGTTCTCGACGGTGCGAGCGAGGTCGACCAGGCCACCATCACCGGCGAGCCGCTGCCCGTGGCCAAGGAGACCGGGGACGAGGTCTTCGCCGGAACCCTCAACGGCAACGGCGCGCTGCGGATCCGGGTCGAGCGGGACGCCTCCGACTCGGTGATCGCCCGGATCGTCGCCATGGTCGAGGAGGCCTCCGAGACCAAGGCGCCCACCCAGCTCTTCATCGAGAAGGTCGAACAGCGCTACTCGATCAGCATGGTCATCGCGACTCTCGCCGTCTTCGCCGTCCCGCTCGCCTTCGGCGCGGCCTTCACCGGCTCGCTGCTGCGCGCGATGACCTTCATGATCGTCGCCTCCCCGTGCGCGGTGGTGCTGGCCACCATGCCGCCGCTGCTCTCCGCCATCGCCAACGCCGGACGCCACGGCGTGCTGGTGAAGTCCGCCGTCGTGATGGAGCGCCTCGGCCAGGTCGACACCGTCGCGCTGGACAAGACCGGCACGCTCACGGAGGGCACCCCGCGCGTCACCGACCTCCGTCCCCTCACCGGTTCCGGCCTCACCGAGGAGGAGCTGCTGGCGCTCGCCGCCGCGGCCGAGCACCCCAGCGAGCACCCGCTGGCCCGCGCCGTCGTCGACGCCGCCCGCACCCGGGGCCTCGCCCTGGCCGACGCCGAGCACTTCGCCTCCACCCCGGGCGTCGGCATCACCGCCACGGTCGAGGGCCGCACCATCGCGGTCGGTGCACCGACGCGGCTGATCAACGGCCGTACGGACACGGCCTCCGCCCACGCCGCCGTCATCGCCGCCGAGCTGGAGGAGACCGGCCGCACCGCCGTCCTGGTGGAGGCGGACGGCGTCCCGGTCGGCGTGCTCGGCATCGCCGACCGGCTGCGCCCCGACGCCGCCGACACCGTGACCGCCCTGACCGGGCTCACCGGCCGCACGCCCATGCTGCTCACCGGTGACAACCCGCGTGCCGCCGCCCACCTCGCGGCCGAGGTCGGCATCACGGAGGTGCGGGCCGGTCTGCTGCCGCAGGACAAGGTCGCCGCCGTCCGCGAGCAGGAGACGGCCGGGCGCAAGGTGCTGGTGATCGGCGACGGCGTCAACGACGCGCCCGCGCTCGCCGCCGCCCACACCGGCATCGCGATGGGCCGGGCCGGCTCCGACCTCGCCCTGGAGACCGCCGACGCCGTGATCGTGCGCGACGAACTCGCCACCGTCCCCGCCGTGGTGGCACTCTCCCGGCGGGCCCGCGGCTTCGTGGTGCAGAACCTGGTGATCGCCTCGGTGTTCATCTCGGTGCTGGTCGTCTGGGACCTGGTCGCCACCCTGCCGCTGCCGCTGGGCGTGCTCGGCCACGAGGGCTCGACGGTGATCGTCGGCCTCAACGGCCTGCGGCTGCTGCGCGAGGCCGCCTGGACCAGGGCCCGTGCCGAGGGCGGCCGGTGAGCCGTCGAAGCAGGAAGGCCGTAGCCCCCGTGAAGGGGGCGGCGGCCCGCTGCACCGTCACCGTCTGCCGGGGCTGCTGCTGCGGCACCCCGAAGGTGCCCGGTGTGGACCACGCCGCCCGGCTCGAAGACCTCCGCACCTCGCTCGCGGGGATCGCGAACGTGCGCCCGACCGGCTGCCTGGACGCCTGCGAGCAGGCCAACGTGATGGTGATCCAGCCCTCCGCCGAGGGCCGCAAGGCCGGCGGGCGCCCCGTGTGGCTCGCCCTGGTCAACGACGCCGAAGCCGCCCGCGACATCACCGCCTGGGTCGAGGCCGGCGGCCCCGGACTCGCCGATCCGCCGGGCGTCCTCGACCTCTACGCCTTCCGGCCCTCCCGCCGGATCCGCCAGGCGCTCGACGACTGAACCGGACCCGCACCGAGGGGATGTGACGCGGGAAACAGCGGCAATGAGTATCAAGAGGAGGTAAAGCCCCGGTATGGTCTACCCCTGCGAAGGGGAGTAGCCCCGCGAACCGGTCGTCGACACACTGGAGTCATCCGCCTCCCGGTGGCCGGGCCCGTGATTCGGTACGGATCCGGGCGGGCGAGACCTTCGGTCCATGGTCGACGACGGAAACAGCGCGTCGGCGGGGCCGAAGCCTGCCCGTGCCCCTCGCGCCGGCCGTCCTTCGGACCCGCGCCGAGGCGGGAAGGCAGGACGGATCCCGTGATCCATTTCGTGTTGCTCATCGTCTGCGCGGTGGCGATCTACCTCTCGTGCGAGTGGTTCGTCAACGCGGTCGAATGGCTGGGTGAGCGCCTCAACGTCGGGAAGATGGCGGTCGGTACGATCCTGGCCGCCTTCGGCACCGCGCTGCCCGAGTCGGTGGTGACCCTGGTCGCGGTCACCACGGGGGCCACCCAGGAGGCCAGGAACATCGGCGTGGGTGCCGCCATGGGCGGTCCGCTCGCCCTCGCCACGGTCGCCTACGGTGTCACCGGTGTGATGCTCCTGCTCCACCGCCGAAAGGCGCGCAGCGCGGCTGCGGCCCCCGTTCCGGTGGGGGTCGGCGGACGGAACGACGCGGTCGCGTCCATCGGCGGCGTCCCCGGCGGCGGCCAAGCGCTCGGCGGCGAGAGGGACATGAAGCGGCTGGCCAAGGACCAGAGCTGGTTCCTGCCGATCTTCGCCGTCAAGGTCGCGCTCGGTCTGGTCGCCTTCGCGTTCAAGCCCGCCCTCGGCATCCTGTTCTTCGCGGCGTACGCGGTCTACTTCTGGCGGGAGATCCGCAGCAGCCGCGCCGAGGGCGAGGAGGAGGACGAGGAGGAGCTGGAACCGCTGAAGTTCCAGCGGAAGAAGGCGTCCCCCGACACCTGGGCGGTGGTGGCCCAGACGCTCGCCACCTTGGTGGTGATCTTCTTCGCCGCGCACTTCTTCGTGAAGCAGCTCGACGTGATCGGTCCGATGCTCGGCCTGTCGGCCACCGTGACGGCTCTTCTGCTGTCCCCGATCGCCACCGAACTGCCGGAGATCATGAACGCCGTCATCTGGGTCCGTCAGGGCAAGACCAAGCTCGCCCTCGCGAACATCTCGGGCGCGATGATGATCCAGGCCACCGTCCCCAGCGGTATCGGCCTGCTGTTCACCAGCTGGCACTTCGACGGTGCGCTGCTGTGGTCCGGGGTCGTCACCATGGCCGCGATCGTCTACCTCCTGCTGACCATGCGTGCCCACAAACTGACCCCGGCCCGGCTCGGTGTGACGGCGCTGCTCTACGCCGTCTTCGCGGCCGGGCTGATTCCCGTCCTCAACTGATCGCGACGGGAGCTGTCTGACGCCCCGGTGGCGCGGTTCGGCCACAGGCCGGGCCCGCGCCCCGGTCCCGGCCCCGGTCGAGGACGACGAGGGCTGATCCCACAGAGCACGGCATCTTCGACAGCAGGACTGCCCTCAGCCGCGCGAGGTGGCGCGCAGGCGCAGGCCGTCAGGTGCGAGACCTCCGAAGGTGGTGACCTGGTAGCCGGGTTCCGGTCCGGGCGGCTCGCTCACGTGGTAGCGGCGGGCGGTCTGCGCGGTCAGGAGCGTCAGCACGGCCATGGCCAGAGCGGCTCCCTCGCAGCCGTGCGGCCCGGTGCCGAAGGAGAGGAAGGCCCCGGGTTTCGCCGGCGAGCCCGCATCGTCGAGCCAGCGTTCGGGCTGGAACCGGTCCGGTTCGGAGTGTTCCCGTGCGTCGCGTTGGGCGGTGTAGGGGCAGACGAGAACGGTGGACCCGGCGTCGATGGTGTAGCCGGCGAGCTGGGTCCGTCGCGTGGTACGCCGGGTCAGGAGCCAGCTCGGGGGGTGCAGTCGAAGCACCTCGTGTACCAGCGCCCGGGTGTATCGCAGGCTGTCGAGGTGGGTGCTGGTCGTCGCGGCCGGGTCCGCGGGCAGCAGGGCGGCTTCTTCCGCGACGAGGCCCGCCGCCCGGGGGTACCGGGCCAGGTGGAGCAGGATCCATCCGGCCGCCCGGGAAGGCGTCTCGAAGGTGGCGACGGTGATTCCGGGGAGACTGTCGAGGATGGCCTCTTCCGGCAGCAGGCCGTAGCGGGGGGAGGGCCGGAGCATCTGCCCCAGCACGTCGTCACCGAGGCTGCCCGACGAACGGCGCCGGCGGACGATGGGCCGCAGCGCGTCGGTGAAGGCGATTTGCTGTCGGGTGCGGAACCGTCGTGCCGGTGTGGGGATCCAGCGCGGCCACACCCAGCGCGAGGGGCGTACGAGCAACTCCCGGGCCTGGAAGAGCTGTGAGGCGAAGGGCAGCAGGGTGGGTGCGTCCTCGGAGAAGAGGTAGCGCACGCCGATCTCCGCCAGGGCGTGCCGGACCGGGGGCAGGATCTCGACATCCTGGCCGGTGGGCCATTGGTCGGCGAATCGAGCGGTCCCCGGCGCGATCTCACCGATCCGGGCTGCGACCGCCTGGGGGCGTAGTCCGCGCATGCGCGCGGCGTGAGCGTTCGCCCGCTCCTCAGGCGTCGGTGCTCCGCTCGCCCGCTTCAACGGCGGGAAGAGGGGCGAGGGGGGCTTGGGGAAGTCCTGCTCGCGGCGCAGGACTGCTTCACACGGCCCGGCCGCAGCGGTGACGTAGACGCCCGGGTCCAGCTGCCAGACGTCTCCGCACTCGTCAGCGCCACGGCGCGCTACCGCCAGCCGGTCGCGGCTCCAGGCCGCGAAGCTGCCTTCGGGCAGCCGGGGCGGCTCGTTCATGCGGCCCATGAGATCGTTCCTGACCCTCCTACCCGTCCAGGCCGATGTCGTCGGCGGCGTGGCCGGGAGCCGGCGGACGCCCGAGGGCGTTCGCCGGCAGTGCCGTCAGGTCCAGTCGTGTTCGCCGTACGCACCGTAGTGGCGGGTGAAGGACAGCTTGCTGAGCAGCTTGGCAATCATGATGCGCTCCTCTCGCCTGGCTTCAGCACCAAGTGCCATATATTCCATACTTCCACATACGCCATATGTGTCATATCCGGGGCATCGGTCGCACGTATGGATACGGGCGCGTGCTTGCGGGCCGGGCCCGCAGCCGGCCGACGCCGACCTGGCGCTGGAGGTCAGTGCCGCCCCCGGCCTTGGGATATGGCGGTGCCGGCTACCTCAGGATCGAGGGGTGTCAGCGCCCCTGAGGAACGGAACAGCCGGCACGTGAACCGGCAACCTCGCAATTCGGGATGACGAGGTTCCTGAACGATGGGGCCGGTACGGCTGAACGTCCTCGAACCGGGGCCCGTCAACTGCCCGTGGCCGCATGCTTGGCCAGCTCCGGGAGTGCCTCCAGGCCGTGGGCGGTCTCGGCCGCGCAGAGGGCGGTCGAGGCGGCGAGGCCGGCGAGCGTGGCGGCGGACCAGATGTGGCGGCGCGGGGCGGGGCGAGCAGGGCGGTGACCCTGCGTGGCACAGCGCCGAGCGTGGCCGGGCAAAGGCGTCCGAGGCGCCCGAGCAGGCCGATGGCTGCTGCGGGGACGCGGCTGCGGGCCCGGGTGCGGCGGGCGGCGAGGGCGTCCTTGCCGACGGTGCGGGCGGCCCGCTCGCGGTCGCCGACGGCTACGACGGCGCTCTCGTCGGCCCAGCGCTCCGGCGAGACCCGGGTGGTCGCCCTGGACGCGGTCACCGTGTCCGTGCCGCGCGGTGAGTTCGTCGCGATCACGGGCCACTCCGGCTCCGGCAAGTCCACTCTGATGCACCGTCCGGCCGAGCTGCCCGGCGGTCAGCAGCAACGCGTGGCGTGTGCCCGCGCGCCGGCGAGCCGGCCGGAGGCGGCGACGGCGGTCAGGCCGGCCGGTCCTGCTGGCCCCCGGACCAAGGCCGGCCGGAACCCCGCCGCCTGCCGACGGGCGCCCCCCCCCGAG
>NZ_JBHVFE010000071.1:0-26748 GCF_042801945.1 Kitasatospora sp. NPDC057542 | reverse complement strand
CCCCTCACCGCGAGGGGTGGCCGCCCGCGGCGTTCTCAGGCCCGCTTGGGGCTGGTGACGGCGACCAGCTCGGTGCCGTCCTCGGACAGCCGCAGTTCGGTGCGCAGCTCGGCCAGCTCGCCGAGGTGGTGCAGGTGGGTGCCGCCGCAGAAGATCTGCGCGCCGCCCTCGGGAAGCTCGCAGTGCCACTGGCGGCGGGCCGTGAGCTCGGGGCCGGGCACCTCGATGCGGACCGGGGCGTCGGCGGCGACCCAGGCGGCCAGCCGGGCGTTGACGGCCTCGGTGAGGGCCGGCAGGGCGTCGGCGAGGGCCGGGAACTCCTCGGTGGCGTCCACCGTGAAGCCCTTCTTCTTCAGCGACTTGCCGAGCCGGTAGGTGTCAGTGCTGGCCGCGGTGTCCATCACCGAGCTCGCCATGGCGAGGCTGTCGAAGTCCGGGTGGCCGAAGGCGTCCGAGCGGCCCGGGTCCTTGCGCCAGCGCGGGGCGAGCGCGGCGTTCAGGGCGAGGGCGAGCAGGTGGCAGCCGCTGTGCGAGGCGCTGAGGGCGCCCCGGCGCTCGGCGTCGACGGCGAGCGCGACGGTGCGGCCGACGAGGTCGCCGGGGTCGGTGTCGAGGACGTGCAGGACCAGCCAGGACCACTCCTCGTCACCACGCCGGACCGGGATGTCGGCGCCGACCAGCAGCTCCCCGCCCTCCGGGCCGACGGCGCCGGTCAGGCAGTCGACCACGGCCAGCTCGGTGCCGTCCACGGTCAGGGTGCCGAGGTCGGCCGGCTGGTCGGGCCAGGTGTGGTCGAGCGGGTGGAACGGGGTCGCCTCGGTGACGACGGCGTACCGGCCGTCGGCCAGCGGGTGCACCGCGAGCACCGGGGACTCGCCGGTCACCGCCCCGGCCGGGAAGCTGACGTGGGTGGTGGGGAGGGTCATGCCTGGCTCCGGTGAAGGTGGGACGACGAGGGTGGGGCGGGCCCGGCGCTCGGCCGTGGCCCGCCCCCCATTCTGCCCTCCGCCCGTCGGACCCCTCAGCCCAGCGTCGGCAGTTTGATCAGCACCAGCAGCGCGACCAGCTGCACCGCCGAGGCGGCCGCGGCCTTGCCCCAGGGCAGGTCGTGCAGCCGCCGGACCATGCTGGTCAGCAGGTACGCGCAGAGCATCCAGGTGGCCCAGCCGACGACCTGGACGACGGCGCTGCCGGAGGGCAGCACCAGGTCGAGCAGCAGCCGGGGCGCGTCGGTGAGCCAGCCGATCAGCGCGGCCAGGCCGACGGTGGACTTCCACGGGCCGTCGCCGCCCAGCTGGCGGGCCAGCGCGTAGGTGACCCCGCCGAAGAGCGCGCCGGTCACGGTGAAGCCGATGGCGGCGGCGAGGATGCCGGTCAGCGCCACGGTGAAGGTCGAGTTGACGATGTCGTCGTGGGTCAGCCCGATGCCGAGCACCGCGAGCGCGCCGTACAGCAGCGAGACGGCGAGGGCGGGCAGCCAGACCTGGTGGTCGCGGGTGCGGTCGAAGATCGCGGTCGGGGTGCGGAACAGGCCGGTGAACAGCTCGCGCCAGTGCGGCCGGGGCCCGGCGACGTGCGGGGCGGACTGGCCGCCGGCCCGGTAGACGGCGACGTTGTCCTGGCCGTACGGCTGCTGGTCGTAGCCCTGGTCCGGGCCGTAGCCCTGGTCGGGGCCGTAACCCTGGTCCGGACCGTAGCCCTGCGCGGGCCCGTACGGCGGCTGCTGCCCGTACGGACCTCCGGCCGCGTAGGGGTCGCCGACCGGGAAGGCCCGGGTGTTGCCGGGCCGGTCCGCCTCGTACGGGTCGTATCCGTCCCCCGCCCTGTGCCCCGGGCCGCCGCGCGTGCCGCCGGGCCCGCCGGGGACCTCCGCGTGCGGGGCCGTGAAGTACTCCGGCCCGTCCGTCCCCCCGTGCCCCCCGGGCGGCGGCGGAGGGGCCGACCATCCGCCGTGCGGACGGTCGGCGCCCTGACCGCTGTCGTATCGATTACCAGCCACGGTCCGAAGGTACCCGTCCGGCCCGGCCCGCGTCGGCCCCGGACGGAGCCGGGGCCGGTTTGCAGCGAGGCTGAGACGAACGGGGCCGAAAACCCGCGGAACGGGGCCCCGGCCCCAGGGCTCCAGGGCCTAGCGCTGTGCGCCGATCGACGGCCCGTGCACCGCCGCGGCCGCGCTGGTGCCGGCCGGGCAGCCGCCCGGGCCGGCCGAGGTGCGGACGGCGCCGACCGGCAGCAGGGTGCCGCAGGCGATCCGGATGCCGTTCGGCAGCTCGTTGTCCGACTCCACGATCGCGCCGTCGCCGATCACCGCGCCGTCCAGCGCCGAACGGTCGCCGACGGTGGCGAAGGCGCCCACGATCGAATCCTTGACCAGGGCGTCCGGGCCGATCACCGCACCCGGCAGGATCACGCTGCCCTCGACGATCGCGCCGGCCTCGACCACCGCGTCCTCGGAGACCACGGTGCCGCCGCTGAGCACCGCGCCCGGGTGGACGGTGGCACCGGGCAGCAGCAGGGCATCGCCGGTCGGGCCGGGGACGGCCGGGGAGTCGACCTTGCCGAGCACCAGGTCGGCCGAGCCGCGGACGAAGGCCGCCGGGGTGCCCAGATCCAGCCAGTACGAGGTGTCGACGACGCCGCGCAGCAGCGCGCCGGTGGCCAGCAGCTCGGGGAAGGTCTCGCGCTCGACGGACACCTCCCGGCCGGCCGGGATGCGGTCGATCACGGACCGGGTGAAGACGTAGCAGCCGGCGTTGATCTGGTCGGTGACGATCTGCTCCGGGGTCTCCGGCTTCTCCAGGAACTCCAGCACCCGCCCGTCCTCGTCGGTCGGGACGAGGCCGAAGGCGCGCGGGTCCTCGACCCGGGTCAGGTGCAGGGTGACGTCGGCCCCGGCGGCCACGTGGCCGTCGCGCAGGGCGGCGATGTCGACGCCGGAGAGGATGTCGCCGTTGAAGACCAGGACCGGCTCGTCCGGACCGCAGGTCAGGCCGGAGGCCGCGTTGCGGATGGCTCCGCCGGTGCCCAGCGGCTCGCGCTCGGTCAGGTAGACCAGCTCGATGCCGTACGGCGTGCCGTCCTGGAAGTGGTCCTCGAACACCTCGGCCAGGTACGAGGTGGCCAGCACGACGCGGGTGACGCCGGCGGCGGCCGCGCGGGCCAACTGGTGCGCGATGAACGGGACACCTGCCACCGGCAGCATCGGCTTGGGGGTGTGGGTGGTCAGCGGACGCAGTCGCGTGCCCTTACCACCGACCAGCATGATTGCCTCGGTCATGGTCTGCGCTGTTCCCCTTGTGGTCTCTGCGGCCCGGCCCGGCGGGCCGACACCTCGTCGTCGGTCTGGACCCGTCCGGCCGGCGCGGGTCGCCACCCGCCCGGGGCTTCCGTCCGGAACGGGTCGACCGGCACGAGGCCGGTCCGGGCCTACTGTATTTGCTTCCGACCGAATACCCGTCCGGCACCTGTGCGATTGCCGCCACGCCCCCGTGCGCCGGCCGTACCGGAGCGGGCCGTGCGAGCCACCCGAAAGCCCAGGCCCGGCGGTCGCGTTGACGGCGACCACCGGGCCGGGCAGTTGTAGCAGAACTGTCGAACAGCGGGCTCTGCGGCGGTCGCTACGCGTCCACCGTCGCGGGCTGCTCCTCGCTCTCGGCCGGCGGGAGGGCCTTCACCGAGTCGAGCAGCAGCTGGGCCACGTCGACCACCTTCAGGTGCTCCTTGGCCGCGCCCTCGTTCTTCTTGCCGTTGACCGAGTCGGAGAGCATCACCAGGCAGAACGGGCAGGCGGTGGAGACGATGTCCGGGTTGAGCGACAGCGCCTCGTCCACGCGTTCGGTGTTGATCCGCTTGCCGATGCGCTCCTCCATCCACATCCGGGCACCGCCGGCGCCGCAGCAGAAGCCGCGCTCCTTGTGCCGGTGCATCTCCTGCTGGCGCAGGCCGGGGACCTTGTCCATGATCGCGCGCGGCGGCGTGTAGACCTTGTTGTGGCGGCCCAGGTAGCAGGGGTCGTGGTAGGTGATCAGGCCCTCGACCGGGTGGACCGGGACGAGCTTGCCCTCGTCGATGAGGTGCTGGAGCAGCTGGGTGTGGTGGATGACCTCGAAGTGGCCGCCCAGCTGCGGGTACTCGTTGGCGATGGTGTTGAAGCAGTGCGGGCAGGTGGCCACGATCCGCTTGACCGGGGCGTCCTCCAGGGCCGCGTTCAGCGTCTCCACGTTCTGCGCACCGAGCATCTGGAACAGGAACTCGTTGCCCAGGCGGCGGGCGGAGTCACCGGTACAGGACTCCTCCTTGCCGAGGATCGCGAACTTCACGCCCGCGGTGTGCAGCAGCTCGGCGAAGGCCTTGGTGGTCTTCTTGGCGCGGTCCTCCAGGGCGCCGGCGCAGCCGACCCAGTAGAGGTACTCGACCTCGGCGGGGTCGATGTCCTCACCGATCACCGGCACCTCGATGCCGGTCTCCTTCTTGAGCTCCTTGACCCAGTCCAGGCGCGCCTTGGTGGCCATGCCCCACGGGTTGCCCTTGTTCTCCAGGTTCTTGAGCATCGTCCCGGCCTCGGTCGGGAACGAGGACTCGATCATCACCTGGTAGCGGCGCATGTCCACGATGTGGTCGATGTGCTCGATGTCCACCGGGCACTGCTCGACGCAGGCGCCGCAGGTGGTGCAGGACCACAGCACGTCCGGGTCGATGACGCCGTTCTCCTCGACGGTGCCGATCAGCGGGCGCTCGGCCTCGGCCAGGGCGGCCGCCGGGACGTCCTTGAGCTGCTCGGAGGTGGCCTTCTCCTCGCCCTCCGCGTCCTTGCCGCCGCCGGCCAGCAGGTACGGCGCCTTGCCGTAGGCGTGCTCGCGCAGGCTCATGATCAGCAGCTTCGGGGAGAGCGGCTTGCCGGTGTTCCAGGCCGGGCACTGCGACTGGCAGCGGCCGCACTCGGTGCAGGTGGAGAAGTCGAGGATGCCCTTCCAGGAGAAGTGCTCGACCTGGGAGACGCCGAAGACGGCGTCCTCGGCCGGGTCCTCGAAGTCGATCGGCTGACCGTTGCTGGTCATCGGACGGAGGGCGCCGAGCGCGGTGCCGCCGTCCTCCTCACGCTTGAAGTAGATGTTGAAGAAGCCGAGGAAGCGGTGCCAGGCCACGCCCATCGAGGGGTTGAGGCCGATGGTGGTCGCCCACGCGAACGAGATGCAGATCTTCAGCATCGCGAACAGGTAGATCAGGTTCTCCAGCGTGCCGTGCGACAGGCCGCTGAACGCGGAGACCAGCGGGTACGAGACCAGGTGCTCCGGCCCGTACGAGTCGACGCCGTTGAGGGCGCCCTCCAGGGCGCGCAGCATCAGGATGCACAGGCCGATGCCGAGGATCGTGTACTCGACGTAGAAGGCCTGCCAGGCGATCGAGCCGGCGAACCGGGACTTGCGGCCGGACCTGGACGGCAGGCTCATCAGCCGGATCACGATCAGGACCAGGATGCCCAGCGTGGTCAGGGTGCCGATCAGCTCGACGAAGAGCTGCCAGATCATCCAGTGGCCGATGATCGGCAGCGCGAAGTCGGCGTCGAAGAGCTGGCCGAAGGCGTTGACGATGGTCAGCACCAGGCTGAAGAAGCCGACCGCGACGAACCAGTGGGCGACGCCGACGATCCCCCAGCGGTTCATCCTGGTGTGGCCGACGAACTCGGTCGCGACGGTCTTCACCCGCTGGGCGGGCTGCCCGAAGCGGGTGGAGTCCGGCGCACCGGTGCGGACCACCTTGTAGATGTACAGCGCCGCACGGGCGGCGAGCGCGGTGCCGATCACGAATGTGACCAGCGAGATGACGATCGCTGCTAGCTGCATCGGCTCTCCGTCTCCTGCGGCTTTGCGGTTGAGCAGGCTCTGCGGTTCTACGGTCTTCGGATTGAGTGTACTGGTCGGTAACTTGCCGGGCCGACGGCCCGGACATTACCGGTGGACAACAGTTCTCCAGAAGATTCCCAACCTATGGCGGCAGTCACGTGGGCGCACCCCCACCCGGCGTGGCGGACCACCCGGAGCGGGCGAGCTCAGCAAAGTTGAGCGGCTCGCACTCATACCTGTTGACGCCGCCCGCCGGGTCGTGCATCCTTGAGCCCGTAAAGCTCAACTCTTCCGTGGAGGTATCTACGATGGCACGCGCGGTCGGCATCGACCTCGGTACGACGAACTCGGTCGTCAGCGTTCTGGAGGGTGGCGAGCCCACCGTCATCACGAACGCCGAGGGCGCGCGGACCACGCCGTCCGTCGTCGCCTTCGCCAAGAACGGCGAGGTCCTGGTCGGCGAGGTGGCCAAGCGCCAGGCGGTCACCAACGTCGACCGCACCATCCGCTCGGTGAAGCGCCACATGGGCACCGGGTGGAAGATCAACATCGACGGCAAGGACTTCAACCCCCAGCAGATCTCGGCCTTCGTGCTGCAGAAGCTCAAGCGGGACGCCGAGGCCTACCTGGGCGAGACCGTCACCGACGCCGTCATCACCGTCCCGGCGTACTTCAACGACTCGGAGCGCCAGGCCACCAAGGAGGCCGGTGAGATCGCGGGCCTCAACGTCCTGCGCATCGTCAACGAGCCCACCGCGGCCGCCCTGGCCTACGGCCTGGACAAGGACGACCAGACCATCCTGGTCTTCGACCTCGGCGGCGGCACCTTCGACGTCTCCCTGCTGGAGATCGGCGACGGGGTCGTCGAGGTGAAGGCCACCAACGGTGACAACCACCTCGGCGGCGACGACTGGGACCAGCGCGTCGTCGACCACCTGGTCAAGGTCTTCCAGTCCGGCCACGGCGTCGACCTGTCCAAGGACAAGATGGCCCTGCAGCGTCTGCGCGAGGCTGCCGAGAAGGCGAAGATCGAGCTGTCCTCGTCCTCCGAGACCTCGATCAACCTGCCCTACATCACGGCCTCCGCCGAGGGCCCGCTGCACCTGGACGAGAAGCTCACCCGCGCCCAGTTCCAGCAGCTGACCGCGGACCTGCTGGAGCGCTGCAAGGTCCCGTTCCACAACGTGATCAAGGACGCCGGCATCTCGCTCTCCGAGATCGACCACGTCGTCCTGGTCGGTGGCTCGACCCGCATGCCCGCCGTCGCCGAGCTCGTCAAGGAGCTGACCGGCGGCCAGGACGCCAACAAGGGCGTCAACCCGGACGAGGTCGTCGCCATCGGCGCCGCGCTCCAGGCCGGTGTCCTCAAGGGCGAGGTCAAGGACGTCCTGCTCCTGGACGTCACCCCGCTGTCCCTCGGCATCGAGACCAAGGGCGGCATCATGACCAAGCTGATCGAGCGCAACACCACGATCCCGACCAAGCGTTCCGAGATCTTCACCACGGCCGAGGACAACCAGCCGTCCGTGCAGATCCAGGTCTACCAGGGCGAGCGCGAGATCGCCGCGTACAACAAGAAGCTCGGCATGTTCGAGCTGACCGGCCTGCCGCCGGCGCCGCGCGGCCTGCCGCAGATCGAGGTCACCTTCGACATCGACGCCAACGGCATCATGCACGTCGGTGCCAAGGACCTCGGCACCGGCAAGGAGCAGAAGATGACCGTCACCGGCGGCTCCTCGCTGCCGAAGGACGAGGTCGACCGCATGCGCCGCGAGGCCGAGCAGTACGCCGAGGACGACCACAAGCGCCGCGAGGCCGTGGAGACCCGCAACTCCGCCGAGCAGCTCGTCTACTCGACCGAGAAGTTCATCGCCGACAACGCCGACAAGCTGCCGGGCGACGTCAAGACCGAGGTCGAGACCGCCATCGGCGAGCTCAAGGAGGCCCTGAAGGGCGAGGACATCGCGAAGATCCGCGAGGCCTCGGAGAAGGTCTCCACCACCGCGCAGAAGCTCGGCCAGGCGCTGTACGCCAACGCCGACGCCCCCGCCGGTGCCGCCGCCTCCGGGGACTCCGCCCAGGCCAAGGACGACGACGTCGTCGACGCCGAGATCGTGGACGACGAGAAGCCCAAGGGCGGTGCGGCATGACGGACAAGCCGCAGGGCGGCAAGCCCGGCGACGACTCCGCCGCCGAGGAGGCCGTGATCAAGGCTGCCGAGGAGGCCGCCGCGGCCGGTGCCGGCGAGTCCGGTTCGGAGGACCTCGCCACCGCCAAGCGCGAGCTCGCCGAGCGCACCGGTGACCTCCAGCGCCTCCAGGCCGAGTACCAGAACTACCGCAAGCGGGTCGAGCGCGACCGGCTGACCGTCCGCGAGATCGCCGTCTCCAACATCCTGGAGTCGCTGATCCCGGTCCTGGACGACATCGGCCGCGCCCGCGAGCACGGCGAGGTCACGGGCGGCTTCAAGTCCGTCGCCGAGTCGCTGGAGACGGTCGTCGCCAAGCTGGGCCTCCAGCAGTTCGGCAAGGAGGGCGAGCCCTTCGACCCGACCATGCACGAGGCGCTGATGCACAGCTACTCCTCGGACGTCACCGAGGACACCTGCGTGCAGATCCTCCAGCCCGGCTACCGCATCGGCGAGCGGATCATCCGCCCGGCGATGGTGGCCGTCGCGGAGCCCCAGCCCGGCAGCCAGGCGTCCTCCTCGGACGCCGAGGCGAAGTCCGCCGACACGGACAAGTCCGACGGTGGCTCGGACAGCTGACAACCTGTGACAGCTGACAACCAGTGCGCTGCGGAGTCGTACGCCGGCCAGTACGGCGGCCGGCTCCGCAGCGCGCTGTCAACGGCTCTTCTTTCAGTTGCTGTTGACAGCACAGTGACGATGGACTCGGGAGGTGGCGGAAGCCGTGAGCGAGCGCAGCATGGGGGTCCCCCCTGCCGAAGGCTGGGGGAGAACCGTTGAGGGGCGCGTGTACCGCTCAGCGGCTGCCGCGCGCAGCGAGGTGGACGCATGAGCGGTAAGGACTACGTGGAGAAGGACTACTACAAGGTCCTCGGCGTGCCCAAGGACGCCACCGCCACCGAGATCAAGAAGACCTACCGCAAGCTCGCGCGCGAGTTCCACCCCGACGCCAACAAGGGTGACTCCAAGGCCGAGGAGCGGTTCAAGGACATCTCCGAGGCGTACGACGTCCTCTCCGACGAGAAGCGCCGCAAGGAGTACGACGAGGCCCGCAGCCTCTTCGCCAACGGCGGCTTCCGGGCCGGCGGCGGCCCCGGCGGCACCGGCAGCTACAGCTTCGACTTCGGCGACCTCTTCAGCGGCAGCCAGGGCGGCAGCGGTGGCGGCGGCATCGGCGACGTCTTCGGTGGCCTCTTCAACCGCGGCGGCACCCGGCAGGCCCAGCCCCGGCGCGGCGCCGACGTCGAGACCGAGGTGACGCTCTCCTTCGAGGAGGCGGTGGACGGCGCGACCGTCCCGCTGCGGATGACCAGCCAGGCCCCCTGCCGCGGTTGCAACGGCACCGGCGCCAAGTCCGGCACCACGCCGCGGGTCTGTCCGACCTGCGTCGGCGCGGGCACCGTCAGCCGCGGCCAGGGCGCCTTCGCGCTCTCCGAGCCGTGCAAGGACTGCCGCGGCCGGGGAATGATCGTCGACGACCCCTGCCCCGACTGCCACGGCAGCGGCCGAGCCAGCTCGGCCCGCACCATGCAGGTCCGGATACCGGCCGGCGTCCAGGCCGACCAGCGCATCCGGCTCAAGGGCAAGGGCGCCCAGGGCGAGCGCGGCGGGCAGCCCGGCGACCTCTACGTCACCGTGCACGTCGACCCGCACCCGGTCTTCGGGCGCAAGGGCGACAACCTCACCGTCACCGTCCCGGTCGCCTTCCCCGAGGCGGCGCTCGGCGCCACCATCGAGGTGCCCACGCTGAACGGTCCGTCCGTGAAGCTCAAGCTCCCCCCGGGCAGCGCCAACGGCCTCACCATGCGCGCCCGCGGCAAGGGTGCCACCCGCAAGGACGGCACCCGCGGCGACCTCCTCGTCACCGTCGAGGTCGTGGTGCCCCAGCACGTCACCGGTGACGCGCTGAACGCCCTGGAGCAGTACCGCGAGGCCACCGCCTCCGACGATCCGCGAGCCGCCCTCTTCCGGGCGGCGAAGGGAGCGTGACGACCAGATGTCCCCGATGAACCCGATCGACCCCGACACCCCGATCGGCCCCGGCGTCGGCGAGGGCCTGCCCGGCGCCGGCCCCCGCCGCACCCGCCGGGCCGCCGCGGCCCCACCGCAGTACGTCCTCACCGAGGACACCCCGGTGTACGTCATCTCCGTGGCCGCCGAACTGTCCGGCCTGCACCCGCAGACCCTGCGTCAGTACGACCGCCTCGGTCTGGTCTGCCCCGACCGCACCGCCGGCCGCGGCCGCCGCTACTCCGCGCGCGACATCCAGCAGCTGCGCGAGGTCCAGCGGCTCTCCCAGGACGAGGGCATCAACCTGGCGGGCATCAAGCGGATCATCGAGCTGGAGAACCAGGTCACCGCCCTCCAGTCCCGCGTCGCGGAACTGGTCGACTCCCTGGAGGGCGCCGCCACCGCCCTCCGGCAGCGGGAGGCCGCCGTCCACGCCTCCTACCGCCGCGACCTCGTCCCCTACCAGCCCCCCACCCCCCAGTCCAGCGCCCTGGTCGTCTGGCGCCCCAAGCGCTGACGGGACCACTCCACCGGCCGCCGGCCCCTCCTCTCGGGGGGTGCCGGCGGCCGCCGTGCGGTGAGAGAGTGTCGATCCGGCGATCGGCCCGGCTCAGGAGGAGCGGCGATCTCATCGTCAGCAATGGTCACGCGCCCTAGGATCTGAGGGAACGGGTCCCGGCGGGTTTGGGTCAACGGCAAGGAGCCGACATGAGTGGACGAGCTCAACTCGGCCCCATCGCGAGTGGGGCACCGATACTCTCGGCGGAAGCCCGTGCGCTCTTCTTGCGAATCGTCAGCGCCGGTGGCCGCACGCCACAGGTCGCCGCAGCCCCGGAGGAGTCGGGCCCGCAGGACGAATTGATCCGAATAGGACTTCTGGTCCCGGACCTCGATGGAACGGACCACCTGGTTGCCATCGACCCGACCCAGCTCTCGGAGAGCCTCAGCAACGCATGGCAGCGGCAGGCGCTCGACCTTCTTTCCCGGTCCGTCGCACTGCCCGCCGAATTGAGCGAACTTGCCCAGGAGTTCCACACCCCCGGGCAGGGTGGCGGCTCAATCGAGTATGTCCATGGAAAAGTGCTGATAAATCAGAAGATGCAGCAGTACGCCGACGCGGGCACAAAAGAAGCCCTGGCGCTTCAACCGGGGGGACCGAGACCTCCCGAACTATTGGCTTCGGTGATCGACCGGGACCTCGCCATGCTGGGCAACGGCACAGAGATACGGACGATCTACCACGCCAGCACGCGCTACCACCAGCCCACTCGGGACTACGTGGCGCGCCTGGCCAAAGCCGGCGGGCAGTACAGGACCCTCGACGAGCCCTATACCCGCCTCATCGTCATAGACCGGAAAATCGCCGTCATCCCGGTGGCGCACGACTTGAACATGGCGGCGTTCATCCACGAACCGGCCGTGGCGAGCTATCTCGCCGAGCAGGTGTTCGAACCGAGCTGGAGTCGCGCGCTGGACTTCGACGGGGACCGCGCCGTCCCCCAGCAGGTGGTCTCACGGCTTCGCCAGACGATCATCGATCTGTTGCTGGCGGGAACCAACCACAGAGTCATCGCGAGACGCCTGGGAATCAGCGAACGCACCCTGGCACGCCACATCGCCGAGATGCGCGAGGAGCACGGTGTGGACTCCTTGTTCCAACTCGGGTACGCGCTCGCGCAGGCCGAATCCGCCGGCGGGAAACGGCCGTAGGGCCGGCTCGCACCAGTAGCGTCAGCCTGTGCCGGGTCGGGACACGCCCAGACACTCCGTATACGAATCCATGGGCTGCGGCCGAAGCCGCTCGACAGGCGGCCCCGGGTTCGGATCCGCCCGACGCGCGACTAGCCCCAGCTGATGTCGTCGAGCACGGCGACGGAGGCAACGGCCGAGGAATCGGGCGCGCCATGCACCTGGTCGGTCGCGAGGCATCCGCCCAGCAGTGCAGCCGCGCCGACAACCAGAGGCAGAACCGCCTTACGGACGAAACGGCACAAGTGAGACATACCCACCCCTTCTGTCATCTGCTTCGAACGCAGCATCACGGCAAACTTACCGACCACATGTTGCCGCAGGGTGTACGAGCCTGCCAATACCTGCACACCCACGAACGCGTCATCTCCCTGCCAGGCAGTCACATGACACCGGGAAGCCCTGGACGGGGCAGGGGCCACCGATGGACGATCAGTTCGCCCCCGATAGTCCAGCATCAACCGCCAATTCTGTTGCTGTACTGTCAATTTGACCATAGCAGGGCACCGGACAACTTGAAGAAGCAACCACTCTCAACGCCTGCCGGCACCACTTCCTAACCCGGTCGGCCTTTCCCCGGAGTCGACATGACCGAGCCCTACCTGCGTCACCACGACAGCCAGGCCCCTGAGGGTCGGCGTGCACGTGTGTTCCTGGCCGCCCCGCTGATGCGACTGACCGGGCCGGCCGACAGCGTGGTGACCCTCGCCAGCCGGACGCGGCTGACGACGCTCCGCACCACCCTGCTCCGCAGCGGTGCCGCCGTGTACAGCGCGCACCACAGCGACGCCTGGACCATCTCCGGTCGCGCGCCGGAGCCCCGCGTCCCCTCCGACTTCCGCGCCCTCCAGTCCGCCGACCTCGTGTTCGCCTACGTCGGGGCCCCGCTCTCGGCCGGCGTGAGCCTGGAGCTCGGCTGGGCGTCGGCGCTGCGCAAGCCGATCGTCCTCCTGGTCGACGAGGCCATCACCCACAACCCGCTGATCGCCACCATCGAGCAGGTCGCCCCCGTCCTGCCGCTGGTCTTCGACGACACCTGGTCGCAGGAGGCCCTCAACCACACGGTCGAGACCGCGCTGGACTGGGCCGGCATGGCGCTCTCCCTGCGCGAGGGCTTCTGGACCGCCCCCGGCGAGCAGTTCAACGTCCCCCGGCAGCAGCCCCCGGTCCCCGGCTACTGGCCGACCGGCGCCGCCACCGGCTGAGCCGCGGCTACCCACCGGACTCCCCCGTCCGGAATTCCCTCATCCGCCGGCCCGACCGGAACAGCGTCTCCGCGTCGTACGGCTCCCGCAGCCGGGCGATCTGACCGGCCACCGTCCGCTCGCCCAGGCCCTGTACGCCGCGTCCTGCAACTGCGGTACCAGCAGCCCGAGGTCCACCGGTTGCCGGAGCGCCGGCTCGTCCTCCGCACCGACCTCGGCCGCCCGGACCCGGCCGCCCTCGCGCAGGACGGCGGGGTGGAGGGCACGGGCGGCGGCGTCCTGGAGCGTGGCGGAGAGCCGGGTGGCGGGGGTGTCAGTCATGGCGTTCTCCCCGGAGCTGCCAGCCGAGGTGGAAGAGGGTGTGGGCGCCGTAGCGGTCGCGCAGCCGGGAGATGTGGGCGGCGACGGTGCGTTCGCTCACGCCCAGCCGGGTGGCGACGGCCCGTTGGGTGAGGCCGCGGGCGAGCAGCCGGCCGATCCGCACGGTGGTGACGGACGGCGGGTCGAGGTGTCGCCCGGCGGGAGCGGCACGGGCCCAGTCGCGTTCGAACTGGGCGACCAGGTAGGCGACGGTGGTGGGGTCGGTGAGGAAGACGGCCCGGCTGCGGTCCTCGGCGGCGGGGATGACGGCCACCGCGCGATCGAAGACCAGCACCCGCTCGTACGGTTCGGCGAGGACCCGAACCTGGGCGCCCTGTCCGGTGCGCAGGGCGACCTGGTCCCGCACCGCGGGGTCGGCGAGGGTGACGGGCTGGTAGACGGTGCGCAGCGAGCAGCCTCGGCGGAGCAGTGAGAGGTCCTGGGCGAGGGCCATCCGCAGGCCTTCGAGCGGACGCGGTCCGGGCTGGGCGGCCAGGACCTCCTCCCGGCACTCCGAGACGAGCTGGCTGACCCGCCTGCGGACCTCGGCGGTGTCGTCTACGGTGCCGGCCCCGGAACCGACGGCCCCTGGCCCGGCGGCCCCGAGGTCGACGGGCGGGGAGCCCGGGTGGCGGGCCGCGTCGTAGGCGCGGGCCAGCGGCCCGAGGGTGCCCGGGAGCCGTTCGGCGTGCTGCAGCAGGCGGATGGCGCGGGTGCGCAGTTCGAGGCCGAGCCGGTCGCCGAGGGCGCGCGGGCCGGCGGCGGTCCAGCCGGTGGCGGTGGGGGTGAGCAGGCCGCGGGCCACGAGGGCGGCCAGGGCGGGGCGGTCGCCGGGGGCGAGGTCCTCGGGGCGCAGCCGGCCGCCGTTCCGGACGGCGGCGAGGTAGAGGGCCCGCTCGGCCGGGCCGGGCTCATCGGTCATCGCGGGCGCCTCGCATCAGCCAGCCGAGCTGGAAGAGGGTCTGCGCGCCGTAGCGGTCGCGCAGCCGGGAGATGTGGGCGGCGACGGTGCGTTCGCTCAGGCCCAGCCGGGTGGCGACGGCGCGCTGGGTGAGGCCGCGGGCGAGCAGCCGGCCGACGCGGTCGGCGATGGTGCGGGTGGGCGCCTGGCCGACGGCGGCGGCCTCGGCGGTGTCGGCGCGTGCCCAGTCGCGTTCGAAGGTGCCGACCAGGTAGGTGATGGTGGCCGGGTCGGTGATGAAGGCGGCGGTGCTGTTGTCGTCGTTGGCGGAGATCACGGCGACGGACCGGTCGAAGACGATCAGCCGCTGGAAGGGCTCGTCGAGCACGCGGATGAGCGAGCCGTGCCGGGTGACCTCCTCGGCGTAGGCGAGGGCGGGCGGGTCGGCGAGGGCGACCGGCTGGTAGATGGTGCGCAGCGAGCAGCCGCGCTGGAGCAGCTGGACGTCCTGGAGGAGGGCGACCTGGAGGGTGTCGGCGGGCCGGTGGCCCGGCTGTGCGGTGAGGACCTCGGAGCGGCAGTCGGAGACCAGCTGGGAGATCCGCTGGCGGATGTGGACGTGCCCCTCGACGTGGACGGCGCCGCCGGCCCGGCCGGTCGGGCGGGGCATCGCGTCGTAGGCCCGGGTGAGGCTGTCCAGGGCGCCCGGGAGGTTCTCCGCGCGGACCAGCAGCCGGGTGGCCTCGCTGCGCAGTTCGGCGCCCAGGCGGTCGCTGACCGAGCGCGGACTGACCGCGGTGTAGCAGCGGTCCATCGGGTTGACCATCAACAGGCCGATGTCGATGAGCTGTTGGAGCGCGCCCCGGTCGGCGTCCGCGACCTCGCCGGTGGGGACGCGGCCGCCCTCGGCGATGATGGCCAGGTACAGCTGCCGGGCGGCCTCGTCGGGCTCCTCGCCCACGGGCCCGTGGTGCGGCGTGACCGCCGGTTCCGCCGTCACGTCGCACTCTCCCTGCCGGATGCCTCTCCCCTGGTGCTGCCCGCGCTCCCCGCCGCGCGAGTCGCGGCACCGGTGGGCCGGGCGGGCTCACGGTACCGGTGGGCCGGTACGGCGTGATCATGAGTCAGGCGGTCACGGTACCGGGCGGGACGGCGGGCCCCCGGGTCCGGGTGCCGTCGCACGCCGGGTCGTCCGGGGGCCGCCATCGGTACGCCAATGCCAGGGCGCTCCCGTCGAGGCGGAGCAGCAACGCCTCGACGGGTCCGGCTCGGAGGCCATCACCACACATGGCACCGGCCGGCGCTCTTCCCCCCCGTTCCGTGGGCGCGGGGTGTCGCGCCTGCGGTCAGTTTCGAAGAGCGAGTCGCCACCATCAGGCTGCGGTGCCTGGACGACTTGGCGTGTCTCCACCCTCACAGCGTGACGGCCGGTGAACAAGTGCCGCCCGAGTGCATGTTCGCGCAATTGCAGTTATCTGCAGGCCGGCGCGGATGCGGCGGATCGGACGGTGGGGCGGATTCCGGTCAGGGCCCGGGCCCGCAAGGGGTGTCGGCGCTGCCCGGCACCCCTGCTGGTTGGCCGTGCACCGTCATCCCAGCCGTGCACGTTCCTGCATCCGCGGCGTGCTCCTGAGCTGCGCGTCCGCGCGCGGGGACGGACGCGCCGCCGCGGCCTCAGCGGGCGAGCAGCCGCCCCCGCGCCAGCCCGGCCGCGGTACCGCTCGCGGCGAGCACCCAGGCGAACGCCAGCAGCAGGTACAGGCCGACGGCCAGCCCGCTGAAGCCCCCGAAGCCGGTGTGCCGGGCGAGCGCCGAGGCACCGGTGACGCAGGTGCCGACCGGGAAGGTGTACGCCCACCAGGTCATCGCGAACGGCATCCCGGCCCGCCGGGCGCGCAGGTTGGCGGTGAGCGCGACGGCCAGCCAGAGCATCGCGACGCCGATCACCGCCACGCCGTACAGCTCGGCGAGGTCGACCATGGCGGGCGCCAGCGCGGGCAGCACCGGGCGGGCGGCATCGGCGAGCTGGTGGACCGCGGTGACGGACTGGCCGAGCGGGCCGAGCACCAGGAACAGCGAGGGGGTGAGCGCCAGGGCGGGCAGCTTGCTGTGGAACAGCCCGGTGAACACCACCGGCAGCAGCACCAGGGTGGCCAGCAGACCGACCCCGAACAGCGCCCAGCAGCCGTACAGCATGGCCTGCTGCGCCGTCCCGGCCGGCAGGTGCGGGACGAGCGCCGGGCCGCAGGCGGAGGCGACCAGCGGGGCGACCACCGGCAGCAGCCAGGTCGGGTTGGCCTCCAGAGCGGAGACCGGGTGCCGGGTGATCATCAGGTACGGGATGCCGCCGGCCACGGCCAGCGCGTACAGGGTGCCGAGGCTCCACAGCACCGCGTCCAGGGCGACCGCCGGGCCGGTGCCGATGACCCGGGAGCCGAGCAGCAGGGTGCCCAGCCCGACCGCCAGCAACGCCATCGGCGGGCAGCCGTAGAAGACCGCGGTGGCCGGGTTGTCCAGCAGCTGGGCGCGGGCCGCCTCGCGGTGCCGGGTGAGGTGGACCAGCCGGGCCCCGGCCAGCACCAGCAGGGCGGCCAGCGCGAGCGCCCACATCACCTCGCCGAAGCCGGTCAGCCCGGGCAGCCGCACCGGCAGGACGGCGGCGCCGTTCGCCAGGATCGCGGTGCCCATCACGGCGGCGTACCAGTTGGGGCCGAGCTGGGCGAGGTCGAGCCGGGGGCGGACGGCGGGGCGGGCGAGGGGACGGATACCGGCCAGAGTGGACATACCCCCACCGTCGCCCGGAAGACCGGCGGCCGGTAGCGCCCGGACTTCTATGGGGGCATAGCCTGAACCTATGGCCCTCTCCTCGCACGTCCCCGAACTCGGCGCCCTGGAACTGCTGCTCGCGGTGGCCCGGCTGGGCAGCGTCGGCAGGGCGGCGGCCGAGCTGGGCGTCAGCCAGCCGACCGCCAGCGCCCGGATCAAGGGCATGGAGCGGCAGATCGGCCTCCCCCTGCTGGACCGCTCGCCCACGGGCAGCCGGCCGACCGAGGCCGGCCGGCTGGTGGTCGAGTGGGCCCGGCAGGTGGTGGAGGCGGCGCAGGCACTGGACGCCGGGATCGACGCGCTGCGCGAGCGGCGGGACGCCAAGCTGCGGGTGGTGGCCAGCCTGACCGTCGCCGAGTACCTGATGCCCGGCTGGCTGCTGGGCCTGTCCGAGGCCAGCCCGGGGACGGCGGTGACACTGCGGACGGCGAACTCGGCGGAGGTCGCCGGGCACGTCCTGG
Source organism: Kitasatospora sp. NPDC057542 (assembly GCF_042801945.1). Taxonomy (NCBI): domain Bacteria; kingdom Bacillati; phylum Actinomycetota; class Actinomycetes; order Kitasatosporales; family Streptomycetaceae; genus Kitasatospora; species Kitasatospora sp. NPDC057542. The sequence goes on along the minus strand of NZ_JBHVFE010000071.1, from coordinate 9,205 downwards.
CCGGGGACGCCGACCTCGGCTTCATCGAGGGCTCGTCCACCCCGCCCGGCCTGGCCGGCGCGGTGGTGGCGGCGGACCGGCTGGTGGTCGTGGTGGCGCCCGGCCACCCGTGGGCGCGCCGCCGCGCCCCGCTGACCGGAGCCGAGCTGGCGGCCACCCCGCTGGTGCTGCGCGAGCCCGGCTCGGGCACCCGGGAGGTGCTGGAGACGGCCCTGCGGCCGTACGGGGGCGCGGCGCGGCCCCGGATGGAGCTGGCCTCGTCCACCGCGCTGAAGGCGGCGGCGATGACCGGGGCGGGGCCGGTCTGCCTGAGCGAGCTGGCGGTGATGGAGGAACTGGCCACCCGGCGGCTGGTCGAGGTGCCGCTGGTGAAGGAGCTGGACCTGCGGCGGCCGCTGCGCGCGGTGTGGCCGGCCGGGCAGCGGCCGGGCGGGCCGGCCCGGGAGCTGCTGGGGCTGACCCGGCAGTCCGTCGCGCGTTCACCGAGAAGTCGGGCAGAAGCCGAGCCCGAAAAAGGTTGAGTGGAATAGACTCAACTTAGTGCATGCTGTACGTAGCAGTGCGGCGATGCGCGACAGCGGGTACGCGGCGCTGTACGCAGCAGCAGTGAAAGACGACGAGGGAGGACCCCCCAGCAGTGGACGCCAGCAAGTTCACCACCAAGACGCAGGACGCCCTGTCCGCCGCGATCCGGCAGGCGGGCACGGCCGGCAACCCGGACGTCAGGCCGGTGCACATCCTGATCGCCCTGCTGGAGCAGCCCGAGGGCATCGCCCGGCCCCTGCTGGAAGCGGTCGGGGCCGATGTCGCCCGGGTCGACACCGAGGCCCGCCGCCAGGCGGCCGCGCTGCCCAGCGCGATGGGCTCGACGGTCGCCGCGCCGCAGCTCGCCCGGGACACCATCGCGGTGCTCACCCAGGCCGGCAAGCGCGCCGACGACCTGGACGACCAGTACGTCTCCACCGAGCACCTGATGGTCGGCCTGGCCGCCGAGGGCGGCCAGGTGGCCGAGCTGCTGGTGCACCAGGGCGCCACGCCGAAGGCGCTGCTCGCCGCGTTCAAGGACGTCCGGGGCAGCGGCCGGGTCACCTCACCGGATCCGGAGGGCACCTACAAGGCGCTGGAGAAGTACGGCACCGACCTCACCCAGGCCGCCCGGGACGGCAAGCTCGACCCGGTGATCGGCCGCGACCACGAGATCCGCCGGGTGGTCCAGGTGCTCTCCCGCCGGACCAAGAACAACCCGGTGCTGATCGGCGAGCCCGGCGTGGGCAAGACCGCCGTGGTCGAGGGCCTGGCCCAGCGCATCGTGGCCGGCGACGTGCCGGAGTCGCTGCGCGGCAAGCGGCTGGTCGCGCTGGACCTCGGCGCGATGGTCGCGGGCGCCAAGTTCCGCGGCGAGTTCGAGGAGCGGCTGAAGGCCGTCCTGAACGACATCAAGGCCTCCGACGGCCAGGTCGTCACCTTCATCGACGAGCTGCACACCATGGTCGGCGCGGGCGCCGGCGGCGACTCCGCGATGGACGCGGGCAACATGCTCAAGCCGATGCTGGCCCGCGGCGAGCTGCGGATGGTCGGCGCCACCACGCTGGACGAGTACCGCGAGCGGATCGAGAAGGACCCGGCCCTGGAGCGCCGCTTCCAGCAGGTGCTGGTCGGCGAGCCCAGCGTGGAGGACTCGATCGCCATCCTGCGCGGCCTCAAGGGCCGGTACGAGGCGCACCACAAGGTACAGATCTCGGACGCCGCGCTGGTCGCCGCGGCCACTCTGTCCAACCGCTACATCACCTCCCGCTTCCTGCCCGACAAGGCGATCGACCTGGTCGACGAGGCGGCCTCCCGGCTGCGGATGGAGATCGACTCCTCCCCGGTCGAGATCGACGAACTCCAGCGCTCCGTGGACCGGTTGCGGATGGAGGAGCTGGCCCTGGAGAAGGAGTCGGACCCTGCCTCGGTGGACCGGCTGGCCCGGCTGCGGCGCGACCTCGCCGACAGGAACGAGCAGTTGAGCGTGCTGACGGCGCGCTGGGAGCAGGAGAAGAAGAGCCTCAACCGGGTCGGCGAGCTCAAGGAGCGGCTGGACGACCTGCACGGCGCGCTCGAACGCGCCCAGCGCGACGGGGACTTCGAGCGGGCGTCCAAGCTGATGTACGCGGAGATCCCGGCCGCCGAGAAGGAACTCACCGACGCCCAGGAGCGTGCCGCAGACCAGGACGCCTCCGCCTCGATGGTCAAGGAGGAGGTCGGCCCGGACGACGTGGCCGACGTGGTCGCCTCCTGGACGGGCATCCCGGCGGGCCGGCTGCTGGAGGGCGAGAGCGCCAAACTCCTGCGCATGGAGGAGGAGTTGGGCAGGCGCCTGATCGGCCAGGCGGAGGCCGTTCAGGCCGTCTCGGACGCGGTGCGGCGCACCCGCTCCGGAATCGCCGACCCGGACCGCCCGACCGGCTCCTTCCTCTTCCTCGGCCCGACCGGCGTCGGCAAGACCGAACTCGCCAAGGCCCTGGCCGACTTCCTGTTCGACGACGAGCGGGCGATGGTCCGGATCGACATGAGCGAGTACGGCGAGAAGCACTCGGTCTCCCGCCTGGTCGGCGCCCCGCCCGGGTACGTCGGATACGAGGAGGGCGGCCAGCTCACCGAGGCGGTCCGCCGCCGCCCGTACAGCGTCGTGCTGCTGGACGAGGTGGAGAAGGCGCACCCGGAGGTCTTCGACGTCCTGCTCCAGGTGCTGGACGACGGGCGGCTCACCGACGGCCAGGGCCGCACGGTGGACTTCCGCAACGCCATCCTGATCCTCACCTCCAACCTCGGCAGTCAGTACCTGGTCGACCCGGCCACCCCGGAGGCGGAGAAGCGGGAGCTGGTGCTGGGCACCGTCCGGTCCGCGTTCAAGCCGGAGTTCCTCAACCGGCTGGACGACATCGTGGTCTTCGAGCCGCTGGGCACCGGCGAGCTGAGCCGGATCGTCGACCTCCAGGTGGCCCGACTGGGCGAGCGGCTGCAGGAGCGGCGGCTCACCCTGGAGGTCTCCGAGGCCGCCCGCGACTGGCTGGCGCTCACCGGCTACGACCCGGCGTACGGCGCCCGCCCGCTGCGCCGACTGGTGCAGTCCGCGATCGGCGACCAGCTGGCCCGGGCGATCCTGTCCGGCGCGGTGCACGACGGGGACACCGTCCTGGTCGAGCGGGACGAGGCGGGCGACCGCCTCACCGTCCGCGGCCGGGGGCCGCTGGAGAAGTAGCGCCGCCGGGCGTCCGGCGCACGGGCCGCTCCCTCCGCTCCGGCGGCCGGGGGCGGCCCGTGCCGCACCCGCGGCCCGCACCGGGCACCGTCACTCGGCCGCCGCCTGCCGCAGCAGCCGCCGCGTCCGGCCCCGCCGGCTGCGCACCAGCCGGTGCAGTTCGGCCACCTGGGCGTCCGGCAGGTCCCAGGTCTGGGTCAGCAGCCGGAGCGTGGACACCCGTGGACAGGACACCCCCCGCTCCAGGTCGCGGATCGACCGCACGCTCAGCCCGGCCGCCTCGCCCAGCTGCTCCTGCGTCATCCCCCGGTCCAGCCGGATGCTCCGCAGCAGCACCCCGAGCGATGCGCCGTCCCCCGTCGCCGCTCCACCCACTCCTGCTCCCCCCTCAATTCCGGACAGTCCACCTCAGGACCGCTCAACTCTCCCGGCCGGCCCGGGACTTGATCGAAGCGAGTACCGTCGCACGCTAACCGCATCCGGTCGGTACGGCAGGCAAACCCCGCGCGCCCGGCGCGTGACGTGGCTCACGCGCCCTCCTCCGGGCGGCCCGCACCCCACCCCGCACACCCTCCGTGACCGCCGCCCGTTCCACCCGCCGCCGAAGGGCGCCGACGACGCCGGGAAGAACGCCCGACGAAGATCGACGCACCCCTCGGTGCCCCTGTGAGCGGAGCCCCGAATGAGGCAGGATGGGAGGTGGAAAGGGCGGCCTCTCATTGCCGGCCACCACGTGCACTGAGGAAGAGGACCCCCATGAGCATCGACCCGTCGTCCATCCCGTCCTTCGGCGTCCCCCAGGGCGGCCAGCCCGGCGGCCAGGGCGGGCGGCCGGCCGGCCCACCGCCGATCATCGTCCCGGACCAGGGCCTGGTCACCCAGCTGCTGGACCAGATGCAGCTCAAGCACGTCGTGGACGAGGAGGGCGACCTCACCGCCCCCTGGGAGGGCTTCCGCGTCTACTACATGTTCCGCGGCGAGCAGAAGGAGCTCTTCGCCGTGCGCGCCTTCTACGACCGCGCGTACCCGCTGGAGAAGAAGGGCGAGATCCTCGACCTGATCGACGAGTGGAACCGCGAGACCCTCTGGCCCAAGGTCTACACCCACACCCACGAGGACGGCGTGGTCCGCCTGATCGGCGAGGCCCAGATGATCGTCGGCACCGGCGTCAACCTGGACTACTTCGTCACCACCACCGCCAACTGGACCCAGGCCGCGGTCGGCTTCGAGCAGTGGATCGTCGAGCGCCTCGGCCTCCAGAACGAGATCGAGGGCGAGGACGGCGAGAGCGACGAGGGCACCGACGAGGCCTGATCCCGTCCCGGCACTCCGGTCCGGCCCGCCACCGCCTCCGCGCCGGTGGCGGGCCGTTCTTGTCCCCGGCCCCCGGCTGTCCCAGGATGGCCCCTGACGACGAGCCGTGAGGAGCCACCGATGGGTACCAGGCCGCTGCTGAACCGCCGACTGGCCAAGATGGGCACGACGATCTTCGCCGAGATGTCCGCCCTGGCCACCGCCACCGGCTCGATCAACCTCGGCCAGGGCTTCCCGGACACCGACGGCCCCGAGGAGGTCCGCGAGGCGGCCGTACGGGCCCTGCGCGAGGGCCGCGGCAACCAGTACCCGCCCGGCCCCGGCATCCCCGAGCTGCGCACCGCCATCGCCGAGCACCAGCGGCACTTCTACGGCCTCTCGTACGACCCGGACACCGAGGTACTGGTCACCGCCGGCGCCACCGAGGCGATCGCGGCGGCCCTGCTGGCACTTCTTGAGCCCGGCGACGAGGTGATCGCCTTCGAGCCGTTCTACGACTCCTACGCCGCCTGCATCGCCATGGCCGGGGCCACCCGGGTCCCGCTCACCCTGCGGGCCCCGTCCTTCCGCCCCGACCCGGACGAACTGCGCTCGCTGATCACCCCGCGCACCCGGCTGCTGCTGATCAACACCCCGCACAACCCCACCGGCACCGTCCTCACCGCCGACGAGCTCGCCACCATCGCCGCGCTCGCCGTCGAGCACGACCTGCTGGTCGTCACCGACGAGGTCTACGAGCACCTCGTCTTCGGCGCCACCCACCACCCGATCGCCACCCTGCCCGGCATGCGCGAGCGCACCGTCACCATCTCCTCCGCCGGCAAGACCTTCTCCTTCACCGGCTGGAAGGTCGGCTGGGTCACCGCGAGCCCGGAGCTGGTCTCGGCGGTACGCACCGCCAAGCAGTACCTGACGTACGTCAGCGCCGGCCCCTTCCAGTACGCCGTGGCCGAGGCCCTGCGGCTGCCCGACACGTACTTCGACACCCTCCGCGCCGACCTGCTGCGCAAGCGCGACCTGCTGCTGGACGGCCTCACCGCGGCCGGCTTCCGGGCCTTCACCCCCGAGGGCACGTACTTCGTCACCACCGACATCACCCCGCTCGGCGAAAAAGACGGCATCGACTTCTGCCGTACCCTGCCCGGGCGTTGCGGCGTCGTCGCCATCCCGAACGCGGTGTTCTACGACGACGTGGACGCCGGACGGAGCCTCGTCCGCTTCACCTTCTGCAAGCAGGACGAGGTCCTCCAGGAGGCTGTCACCCGCTTGCGGCGGCTCTGACGGGCGGCTACCGCGGGGCCGGCGGCATGGCCTCGAAGCCGTCGAACAGGCAGGCGTAGACCTGGGCGAGACAGACCGTCAGCTCCTGGTGGTCAGGGAACGCCACGTACGTCAGGCCGTACCACTGCTCCGGGGACAGAGGCCGGTTCTGCACGACGTGCAGAACCGGCCCGGAGGACAGAACTCCTTCGCTCGACACAATCGGCGAATCAGCACGTCGCGAAGCCGTTCCTCCTCATGCCGGCCGGGAATCTCCCAGGCTGTCCACCCCTTCGGAATGCACCCCGTTCCACTCGATCTCTCCTGTGCGGTTGCGTTCAGCCGCCGATGTAGCCTGGCCTGCTTCACTTTCTGCAAAAGGGCGAGATCCCCCAAGAGTCCACCACCCGTCTGCGGCGCCCGCGATGGGCCGCGCGCCCCCTTTCACGCCCTTCGAACAGAGATGTCCGCGGCCCGACACCAGTTCTGATGGATCCTCAACTTCCTTGATCGGCTTGCCGGTTCACTGCCACCGAGGCATTCCGGCCGACCCTCGCGGCACTCCCCCGCCGCCCTCCACGCCCCGCGCCTGGAGGGCGGCGATATGTGATGCACGCGGACAGCGCACACCCGGCGCGCACGGCGCGCAATCCGGTGCTAGGGACGCGCACTGTGCAAAGTCGTCCATGCACTCGATCAGAGTCGGGAAGCAGGTGCGCTCGAAGCGGTGAATGCTTGACAAAGTTGGGTAAATCACCGGCGGACCCGGCGTATTCGTGCTTCTCTGCTGCTGAATCTCCAGCCGGAATCCTTCCTTCCACGGTCGGCCGCGCCCAGGGCCGCACAGCCACGAACAGCCTCGCCATCGCCTAGGCCTACTCGCTGCTGCTCGGCGGGCGCGCACGGAGCTGAAACGCGGAGCCGAGCATGCTCACCACACTGCAGACCTCCTACACGGACACCCGGGCCGGTGACCTCGCCTGGTGCCTCGGCGGCGAACCGTTGCCCGCTCTCGCCGTCCGCGACCTGAGACTCGACGGAGGCGGCCGCCCGGGCACGTCCGGAACCCTCCAGCTGCGCCTGCTGGGCGCCTCCCACCAGGTCGTGATCGACGCGGGCCCCGGCCGCTGTCTGGAGACCGTCGCCTGCCTGCCCGGCCGCCGCACCCCGCTGCCCGCCCGGGTGGCCAAGCAGGTCGGCGGCTGGGAGTACGAGTTCGCCGCCCGGATCGAGGTGCTGCCCCCGCACGACTTCGCGGCCCGCGCCCAGGAGCTGCTGGCCCTGGTCGAGGGGCACCCGCGGGGCCTCGCCGGGGTCTTCCCGGGCGACCCGAGCGCCTTCACCGCGCTGGTCACCCAGGGCGGCCCGGACCGGCTCCTCTGGCGCACCTGGCACGCCTACCCGCAGGAGGGGCAGCTGGTGTGCACCCGCTCCTCGCTGGTGGTGTCCGGGGCATGACCGCCCGAAGCCCGGACCGGAACACCGATCCGGCCGGAGGCCGCCAGACGCAGACCTACGAATCGCACGCAGGAACGGTTCGTCAATCCGATGTCGCTCACTGTCCGTCGGATGGGCGCAGCCATCCGTCCCTCACGTCCCCTAGCGTTTGTTCGTGATCAACCATCCGGCCGGTCCGCCCGCACGCCCGCGAGTGGACCTCGACGACGGCACCCCACCCCGGCCCGGGCGAGCCCTCGCCCCACTCCTGCCCGCCCGCCGTCGGTCCCGGCTGCGCTCCCGCCCCCGGCTCGCCCGTCTGACCGTCCTGCTGGCCGCGTTCGTCTGCGCGGCCTGCGGACTCGTGTACGAGCTCGAACTCGTGGCGCTCGGCGACTACGTGCTCGGGGACACGGTCACCCAGACCTCCGTCGTGCTCTCCGTCATGGTGTTCGCGATGGGCCTCGGCTCGCTGCTCGCCAAGCGGTTCACCAGCCGGCCCGCCACCGCCTTCGCCCTGGTCGAGTGCGCGCTAGCGCTCACCGGCGGGCTCTCCGTCCTCGCGCTCTACTCCTGCTGGGCCTGGATCGGCCGCTACCAGGCCGCCATGGTCGGCCTCACCTGCCTGATCGGCATCCTGATCGGCGCCGAGATCCCGCTGCTGATGACCCTCATCCAGCGCATCCGGCGCGAGGACGCCGGGCGGGCCGTCGCCGATCTGTTCGCCGCCGACTACGTGGGCGCGCTGATCGGCGGCCTCGCCTTCCCGTTCCTGATCCTGCCCGCCCTCGGACCGGGCGACGGCGCGCTGCTGACCGGCGCGGTCAACGCCGTCGCCGGGGCGGCCCTGGTGCTCTGGCTGTTCCGCGAGGAACCCGCCCGCCGGATACGACGGCTGCTCTGGGGCGGCTGCCTGCTGGTCCTCGCCGTGCTCGCGGCGGCCGCGGCCGGTTCCGACGCCATCGAGCGAGCCGCCCGGCACGCCCTGTACGGCGACCAGGTCCGTTACGCGACCCGCAGCCGGTACCAGGAGATCGTGCTCACCGGCCCCGCCGAGGGCCCGCTCCGGCTCTACCTGAACGGCCGGCTCGCCGTCTGCGGGCCCGACGAGTACCGGGGCAGCGAGGGCCTGGTCCACCCCGCCATGGCGGCCGGCCCGGACGCCCGGGTCCTGCTGCTCGGCGGCGGCGACGGGCTCGCCCTGCGGGAGGTGCTGCGGCACCGGGGCGTCCGCACCGTCCGGCTGGTCGACGCCGACCCCGCCCTCCCCCGGCTCGCCCGCACCGACCCCGGGCTCGCCGCCCTCGGCGGCCGGTCACTGGACGACCCCAGGGTCCGCACCACCGCGGCCGACCCGATGGCCTGGCTGCGCGGCGCGGGCGCCTCCGGCGGGGACGGGCCGTACGACGTGGTGCTCGCCGACCTCCCGGCACCGGCCGACGGCGGGCCGGTCAAGTTCCACTCCCAGGAGTTCTACGGCCTCGCCACCCGGCTGCTCTCGCCCGGCGGCCGGATCGCGGTCCGCGCCGGGAGCGACCTGGACGGCCTCTGGCAGATCGAGTCCGGCCTGCGGACGGCGGGCCTGCGGACCGCCCCGTACGCCGTCCCGGGCAGCGCCACCGCCACCTGCCGCCCGGGCCCGCCGGACGACGCCCAGAACTTCCTCCTCGCCGCCGCCGCCCAGCCCCCGCTCACGCTCGCCCCCGACGCCCCGCCGCCCCGCGCCCTCACCCCCGACACCCTCCACGGCTCCACCACCCGCCTCACCGCCCTCCGCCCCACCCGGCCCCCGGCCGCCCTCACCCTCCTCGGCCCCCGCTGAGGCCGGCCCGGAGGGCCCGGGCGTACGCCAGCGGGCCGGGAGGGGGCTCATGGGCCCGGACCGGCTCGCGGGCGGTCGGCGGAAAGCGGCGATCGGCTCGCAGCCCTCCCGTCTTCTGCGCAGGAAGT
>NZ_JBHVFE010000070.1:0-26880 GCF_042801945.1 Kitasatospora sp. NPDC057542 | reverse complement strand
CCCTGCTGGGCGCGCTCGGCGAGACGGTGCTGGTCGTCGAGGACCTGCACTGGGTGGACGACGCCACCCGCGAGCTGCTCCTGCTGCTGGCCCGGGACGTGCCGGCGGGGCTGGCCCTGGTGCTCACCTACCGGGCCGAGGACCTGCCGCCCGACACCCCCGTCCTCGGCGCCGCCTACCGGCGCCCGGCCGGCGTGGGCGGCGCGCTGATCCGGCTCTCCCCGCTCGCCGAGGCCGAGGTCCACGAGCTGGCCCGGGCCGCGCTCGGGCCGCGCGCGACCGCGGCGCTCACCCGGGTGCTGTTCGACCGCAGCGAGGGCCTGCCGCTGGTCGCCGAGGAGGACCTGATCACGCTGGGCGAGCGGCGCGGCGCCGGCGCGCTGACCAACGCCGCGGACCTGGCCGCCGACCTGGAGCAGTCCGAGGTGCCGCGCGGCCTGCGCGACGCGGTCACCGAGCGGCTCGCGGTGCTGTCCCCGGACGCCGCCGCGATCGCCTCCGCCGCCGCGGTGCTCGGCGTGCCGGCCGGGGAGGACCTGCTCGCCGCCGTGGCCGGCCTCGATCCGCAGGCCGCCGCGGACGGCCTGACCGAGGCGCTGCGGGCGGCGGTGCTCAACGAGAAGCCGCTGGCCCGCTACGGGTTCCGGCACGTCCTGGCGCAGCAGGTGGCCTACCGCCGGCTGCCCGGGCCGCGGCGCACCGCCCTGCACCGGCGGGCGGTGGCGGCGCTGGGCGCGCGCGTGCCGCGGCCGCTGGTGCAGATCGCCCACCACACCCTGGCGCTCGGCGACCGGGCGGCCTGGCAGGAGGTGGCCGAGGCCGCCGCCGGCCAGGCGGTCGCGCTCGGGGACAGCGGCAGCGCCGGCGCCCTGCTGCGCCGGCTGCTGGACGAGCCCGACCTCGACCCGCGGCGGCGCGGGCGGGCCGCGCTCGCGCTGGCCCGGATCGCCGCCGACGGCGTGGACTCGGTGGCCAGTGCCGCGGTGCTGACCGCGATCATCGCCGACCCGCGGCTGCCGGTGCCCGACCGCGGCGAGATCCGCCTGTCGCTCGGCCTCCTGATGGCCGTGCACGGCGGGGACCGGGCCGGTTTCGCGCGGATCGAGGAGTCCCTCGACGAGTTGGAGCAGCGTCCGGACCGGGCGGCCCGGGCGATGGTGGCGCTGGCCATGAACGAGCGCGACGGCGCCGGCGAGCGCGCCTGGCAGTGGCTGGAGCGGGCCGAGCGGACCCTGGCCGCGAGCCCGGACGAGGAGGTGGCCGCCGCGGTGCGGGCCACCCGGCTGACCTTCCTCGCGCGCGAGGGCGACCCGGCGGTGTGGGCGCAGCTGGACGGGCTGCCGCGGACCTCGGAGCGGTGGGAGATCGTCCGGCAGACCACCCGCGCGCTGTACAACGTGGGTGAGATCGCCGTCGAGCTGGGCCACGACCGGCGGGCTGCGCGGTTGCTGGAGGAGAGCCGGCGCCTGGCCCGTCAGGCGGCCATCCCCTATCTGGAGTGCTACAGCCGGATCGCCCTGGTGCGGCTGGACGGTCTGGCCGGGCAGTGGGACGGGCTGGAGGAGCGGCTGGCCGCGCTGGGCGCCGAGTTCCCCGACCTCGCGATGGCCGGGGTCGAGCAGGCCCTGTTGCTGGGCCGGCTGGCCGCCGCGCGCGGGCGGCTCGCGGTGGCGCGCGCCCACTTCGCCGAGGCGGGCCCGTACGGGGAGCGGGAGTCGCAGGTGACCGGGGCGCTGCGGGCGGCGGCGGGGCTGGCGGCGCTGCAGCTGGCGGAGGGGGACGTCGCGCGGGCGGCGGCCACGCTGGCGCCGGCGCTGGCCGCACTGCGCGCGGCCGACGCCTGGCCGCGGGCCGCCGAGCTGCTGCCGGTGGCGGTCGAGGTGTTGCTGGCGGCGGGCGACCGGGCGGGCGCGGCGGAGCTGGTCGGGCAGGCGGGGGCGCACCTGGAGGGGCGGGACGCGCCGGCTCCCGGTGCGGCGCTGGCCTTCGCCCGCGGTCTGCTGCTGGCCGACGGGGACCCGGCGGGCGCGTGTGCGGAGTTCGTGCGCTCCGGTGGGCTCTGGCAGCGGATCGGCCGCCCGTACGAGGCGGCGCGGGCCGAGGAGCGGGCCGGCACGGTGTCGGCGGGGTGCGACCGGGTGGCGGCCGCGGAGCGGATCGCCGCCGCCGAGCAGGCCTACCTGGCGCTGGGCGCGGCTTCGGACGCGGCCCGCTGTCAGCGGCTGCGGCGCGAGCTGGGTCTGGGCCGGGCGGCCTCGCCGGGGCGGCGCGGCTACGGTGAGCGGCTGTCCCCGCGCGAGCGGCAGGTCGCCGCCCTGGCCGCCCAGGGTGCGGCGAACCAGGACATCGCCCGGGCGCTGTTCCTGTCGACCCGTACGGTCGAGCACCACGTGGCGAGTGCGCTGCGCAAGCTCGGCGTGGGCCGGGCGGGGCTGGGCGAGGCGCTGGCCGCCGTGGACGACGCCCCGGAGGGCGCCTCCTGAAGATTGGGGTCCCGCCCGCTCCCTCAGAGGGCGGGACCCGGTCCGGGGTCAGCCGTGCCGGTGGTGCCCGGCGCGCTCGACGAGCCGGGAGAGCCGGGCCAGGCGGGCCAGGCCCGGCCGGCGGACGCCGCTGCTGCGGCGGGCGGGCAGGACCAGCCCGGGGTCGGGGGCGGTGAAGTGCTCGTCGGCGTAGAGCCGGAGACGTTCGCGGCGGGTCATGGGCGACCTCCGGGGGGATGAGGGTCGTCGGTTCGGGCGGGCTCCAGGAAACCGGCCGGGACGGGGCGGGATCAATGCGTACCGCTACCCAATCCCGTACCGAATCCTGGGTATCCGCCGTGGCCCGTCCTCGGACGGGTCGTCAGCCCTGCCCGGCCACGGCGGCCGGCTTCCGAGACCGGTGGCGACGCGGCCCGGTGCGGCAGGGCGGGGTGGTGGGGCCGGCGGACGCGGATGGGGCCGCCACGATGCCTCGGATCTCCCGGCGCCGTGCCGAACCTCTTTCTCTACGCTGGTCGCTGGGTTGTGAGGCGGGATCGGTCTCCGGTACCGCCGCCAGGGGAGGAGTGTCCACAGTGTCGGATCTCATGCCGGGGTTGCCGCCGGGATACCGAGCGCGCCCGACCACTGCCGACGACCTCGGCGACATCCATCGCTTGGTCACGGCCTGCGAGCGGGAGCTCTACGGACAGGTGCACACCGATCTCGGCCGCGTCGCCGCCGACTTGGCCAGACCGGGTCTGGCCCCGGAGCTGGATACCCGACTGATCCACGACCGGGCAGGGCAGCTGGCCGCTCGGGCCTGGGTGAACCGGCGCTCGGAGGTGGACGTCCACCCCGAGCACCGCGGCCGCGGCCTGGGTGGTGCCCTCCTGGACTGGGCCGAGGCCCGCGGCCGGCAGACGGGTAGCACGCGAATCGTCCAGACCGTCCCGGACAACGACAGGGATGCTGTCGCGCTGCTGCGCTCGCGCGGATACGAGCCGATGGTGACCGAATGGCTGCTGGAGTTCCTCATGCCGGGGGAACCGACCGTGCCCGAGCCTCCCGCGGGCGTCACGGTCCGGCCGTTCAGGCCTGGTGACGAGCACGATGCACACCAGGTCGTCGAGGATGCCTTCGACGAATGGCAGCAGCGGCGCAAGGCCTACCAGGAGTGGGCCCGGCACACCGTCGAACGCCCCACCTTCGCCCCCGCGATGTCAGCGCTGGCGTTCGCCGATGGCCAACTGGTCGGCGTTGCGCTCTCGCTGGATCTCCCGGACACCGGCGAGGGCTACATCGAGCAGGTCGCGGTCCGCCGCGATCACCGCAACCGGGGCATCGCCCGTCTCCTGCTCCGCACCGTGTTCCGCAGCTTCCATCAGCGGGGACGGCGGGCGTGCACCCTCGGGACGCACTCGGAAACCGGCGCACTCGACCTGTACCTGAGCGTGGGGATGGGAGTCCGGCACAGCTCCACGGTCTTCCGGAAGGATCTGCCGGCGGAGTGACGATCAGTCACAAGACCGCAGTGCACGGGACTGCGGAAATCCGCGCAGCCGACTTCGAGTACTGACACGCGGTCGCCCTGTGCGGCGGTCCTCGGGTGTGCGCAGCCGTCCGCCGGGGTGGTGGCCGGGCGGGCGGCTGCGGGGCGGGGAGCCCTGGGCCCGGGTCAGTAGCGCAGGACGGCGGCGATCCGGCCGCTGTCGGCGAGGGTGTCGTCGGGGACGAAGCCGACCTGGGCGCCGGTGTCCAGGGTGCGCTCGATCACCTCGTCGACGATGTCCTCGCGGGCCCCGGTCTGGTCGGCCTCGGTGGGTACGAGGTGTTCGCCGTCGTCGCGGACGGTGGCGCGGTAGTTCTCCTCGACCACCAGGCGGGCGATCCGGCCCTGGCCGACGGCCTGCCAGACCTCGTCCAGGCCGGCCGCGAACTGCTGGACGCCGCGGGCCTTGTCGAGCTGGGCGAGGTTCTCGGCGACCTCGCGTTCGGCGTGGGCGCGCACGGCGGGCTCGACCACCTTGCGGACGGTCTCGGCGTCGGCCTGGGCGAGGCCGCCGTGCGGGAGCTGCGCGGTGGACTCCTTGGCGATCGGGCCGACGGCGTCCAGCAGGGCGAGCGCGGCGGCCTCGCCGACCGCGTACAGCGGGCGGGGGGCGGCGGCCAGCAGCTTGCCGGCCTCGGTGTCGGCCTGGCGCAGGAAGGTCTTGGTCGCCTCGTCGCGGAAGGTGCTGGGCGTGTCGCCGATCTGTTCCTGCCGCTCGGGGTCGGGGTTGTCGTAGACGCGCACCAGCGGGAAGCCGTGGTCCTTGTCCTCGGCGACCCGCTCCTCGGTGCCGCCCCACAGCACCACCTTGTCGGCGGCGACCGCGAGCACCCAGTACGGGCGCTCGGCGGCGTGTGCGGCGACCAGGTTGCGGGTCAGGAAGGTGTCGGACAGGACCACCCGGGCGGGGGCGGTGCGCCCGAGTGACCAGACCTGGTGCTCGCCGGGTGCGGCGAAGATCGCCAGGCCGTCCTCGGCGTGCACCAGGTCGACCTCCGTGAGGGCCCGGTCGAGCTGCTCCAGGACGTCGAGCCGGTCGGCGCGGGAGACCTTCGGGTCGGCCTGGACGCGTTCCTTGGACTCGGCCAGCAGGTTGCGCAGCCGGACCGGGTCCTGGGTGTTGTCCGGCTCCCGGCGGTGCGTGGGCATCAGGATCGACACCGCCGGATAGGGCCGCGGCCGGCGCAGCTCGGCGAGGACGGCGGGGCTGAGGTCGGGGCGCATGGAGACCCTTTCCGAAGGCGGTCGGCCTTCTTTCGTGGACGCGCGGGGCCTGGCACTGCTGCCAAATGTCGTCAATGTACCTATTTGCGGCTTCTTCGGCGCGCGAGCACGGTCCCGGGCCAGGGGTCTGCGGTGCGGGCGGCGGCCCGCCGGCGCCGTCCGGAGTCGGGCGGCGGCGTCGGCGGGACGCGACGGTCAGGGCCGTCGGGACGGTCAGAACTGGACGTCGGTGCAGGAGTAGAAGGCGTTGCCGGTGTCGGCGATCTCCCAGACGGCGACGATCACCTGGTGGCCGGTGCGGCCGGTGGGCAGGGTCGCGGTGTGGGTGGTGGTGGCGGCGGGCTGGCGGCCGTTGTAGGGGACGGTCAGGAACGGGGTCAGGTCCAGGGCGGCCCGGGTGATCGGCCGGCTCGCGTTGTAGCCGGGCTTGGTCAGGTAGTACGTGAAGTTCGTGGTGGAGTGCCGGGCCTCGATCTCCCAGGTGAAGGTGAGCTGCTGACCGGCCGTCACCCTGGTGGTCGGCCAGGCTCCGTTCCGGGGGTTGTCCAGCGGGGCCCAGCGGGCGTCGCCGCCGGCGCAGATGGTGCCGTCCGCCGGGCCGCGGCCCGGGAAGCCCTTGGGGCCCTCGACGCTCTGCGGCTCCCACTGGATGTCGCCGCAGTCCCACGGGACGGCGTTGGCGCCGCAGAGCGCGGAACGGCTCGGCGGCAGGTTGATGAAGCCGTGCGACTGAACCGGCAGGGCCGCCGCGATCGGCAGGACGATCGCGGCCGCGGCGGCGGCGATCAGATGGCGCTTGCGCATGGTGCTCCTCCGTGGGGGTGGATGGAGTGTGCGCCCGGCGCGGGGCGTGCGCGTGCGCGTGGGGGTGCGCACGGCGGTCCGCCGGAGACATGGCATGCCCGCGCCAGACCGGTTGCCCGACACCGTAGGATCTGCCTCCCCCTCGCGTCAATGGTCTGAACCATTTACGCCAAAGCCCTGCGAACACTGGGCAATGCCCGACACCGCACGCCCCGACCCCGCGCCCGACCCACGCGGGAAGATTAATTGCATGAGCGCTATATAAGCTCTAGCCGATATTTCAGTTCATGGCTTATCCTGTACTCAGCCACATCTGGAAGGAGGCCAGGCCCCATGACCGCCACGGACCCCGCGCTCACCGCCCTTGCCAACGGCTGGGGTGCTCTCTCCGTCCTGCACGGCCGGATCGAGTCCCACATCGAACGCGCCCTGCAGGCCAAGCACGACCTGAGCGTGCGCGAGTACTCGCTGCTCGACGTGCTCAGCCGCCAGCACGACGGTGTGGGCGGGCACCTGCAGATGAAGCAGGTGGCCGACGCGGTGGTGCTCAGCCAGAGCGCCACCACCCGCCTGGTCACCCGACTGGAGGACCGCGGGCTGCTGTCGCGCTACCTGTGCCCGACCGACCGCCGCGGCATCTACACCAACGTGAGCGAGGACGGCCTGAAGCTCCTGGAGGAGGCCAGGCCGACCAACGACGCCGCACTGCGCGAGGCGCTCGACGAGGCCGCCCGCAACCCCGAGCTGACCTCGCTGGTCCGCGCGGTCGAGGCCGTGGACGCCGCCTCGCCCGCCCGCTGACCCCGGCCGGCCCCGCACCACCACTCCCCCGGGCCCGGCCCGTCCGAACCGCACACGCGGCTCGGACGGGCCGGGCCCGGCCGCGTTCCACGGCACCCGCACGCCGCCCCCGAATCCCCGCCCCGGCGCGTCACGCCGCGCGCCCGGGGCCGTGACGCCACGCGCCCGCCCGACCCCATAGCGCATGCCCCATATCCGCGTTTGCACTTATCGCGCGCCTGCAACTATTGTGGAAGCACGCAAGGCGCTCCCTCAAGCAATCACAGAAGGGTTCGGGCCCATGCCTCTCGCTCTCATCGCCCTGGCCATCGGCGCATTCGGGATCGGGACCACCGAGTTCGTGATCATGGGCCTCCTGCCCCAGATCGCCGGCGACTACGGCGTCTCCATCCCCAACGCGGGCCTGCTGGTCACCGGCTACGCCCTCGGCGTCGTCATCGGCGCCCCGCTGATGACCGCCCTCGGCACCCGGATCAGCCGCAAGACCATGCTCATGCTGCTCATGGGCCTGTTCGTCGCCGGAAACCTGCTCTCCGCGTTCGCCCCGTCCTTCCCCGTGATGCTGGCCGGGCGCATCGTGACCTCGCTCGCCCACGGCGCCTTCTTCGGCATCGGCTCCGTCGTCGCCGCCGACCTCGTCGCCTCGCAGAAGAAGGCCGGCGCCATCGCCACCATGTTCACCGGGCTGACCATCGCCAACATCGTCGGCGTGCCGCTGGGCACCTTCATCGGCCAGGCCGTCGGCTGGCGCACCACCTTCGCCGCCGTCGCCGCACTCGGCGTGGTCGGCCTGCTCGGCATCGCCAAGCTCGTGCCCGCCGTGCCCCGCCCCGAGGGCGCCCACCTGCGCCGCGAGCTGACCGCCTTCCGCAACCCGCAGGTGCTGCTCGCGATGGCGATGACCGTGCTCGGCTTCGGCGGCGTCTTCGCCGCGATCACCTACATCGCCCCGATGATGACCACCGTCGCCGGCTACGCCGACGGCTCCGTCACCTGGCTGCTGGTGCTGTTCGGCGTCGGCATGTTCCTCGGCAACCTGCTGGGCGGGCGCTACGCCGACCGCAAGCTGATGCCGATGCTCTACACCACCCTCGGCGGACTCGCCGTGGTGCTGGCGCTGTTCACCCTCACCGCCCACAACAAGATCCTCGCCGCCGTCACCGTCCTGCTGGTCGGAGCCCTCGGCTTCGCCACCGTCCCCCCGCTCCAGAAGCGGGTCCTGGACCAGGCCCACGGCGCCCCCACCCTGGCCTCCGCCGTCAACATCGGCGCCTTCAACCTCGGCAACGCGCTGGCCGCCTGGCTCGGCGGGATCGTCATCGCCGCCGGCCTCGGCTACACCGCCCCGAACTGGGTCGGCGCCGTCCTCGCCGGAGCGGCCCTGCTGCTGGCCTTCTGGTCCGCCGCCCTGGAGCGCCGCGACCACGCCCGCGAGGCCGTCACCACGGGCGCGGCTCCCCGCCACGCCGCCCTGCACCACTGACCATCGACCTGGCCGGACCCCACCCCCACCACCGGGAGAACCACCATGAGCACCACCGCCGTCGCCCCGCTGACCACCGCCGACGCCGAAACCCTCGTCGCCGCCGCCCGTAGCGCCGCCGAGGCCGCGGACGTGACGGTCAGCATCACCGTCCTGGACGCGGGCGGCCACCTGCTCGCCTTCCGCCGCGACGACCGCGCCGTGCTGATCTCCGGCGAGACCAGCACCCGCAAGGCCTACACCGCCCTCCAGCTGAACGCCCCGACCGCCGACCTGGTCGACCTGGTCAAGCCCGACGGGCCGTTCCACTCCCTGCCCACCGCGCTGGACCGCCCGCTGCTGTTCATCGCCGGCGGCATCCCGGTCCACCGCGACGGCCGGCTGATCGGCGCCATCGGCGTCGGCGGCGGCGCCCCCGAACAGGACCACTCCTTCGCCACCGCCGCCCTCGCCGAGCTCGCCCGATGAGCGCCGCGACCCGCAGCCCGCAGGAGGTCTTCGCCGACCACGGCGAGCGCCTGGGCACCGGCGACCTCGACCTGGTCAGCGGCAACTACACCGAGGACGCCGTCGCCGTCACCCCGGCCGGCACCTTCCACGGCCGGGCCGGCATCCGGCAGGCCCTCGGCCGGCTGCTGGCCGACCTGCCCGACGCCGACTGGCAGCTCACCCCCCGCTTCGCCGGCGAGGTGCTGCTCCTGCACTGGAGCGCCACCACCCCTGAGCGCGAGGTCGCCGACGGCGTCGACACCTTCGTCTTCCGCGACGGCCTCATCAGCGCCCAGACCGTCCACTACACCCTCACCGACCGCACCGCCCGAAGGAGCCCGCGACCATGACCACCCCCGGCGTCCCCACCGTGAAGCTGAACAACGGCGTCGAGATCCCCCAGCTCGGCTTCGGCGTCTTCCAGGTCCCCGACGAGCAGACCACCGCCGCCGTCGCCTCCGCCCTCCAGGCCGGCTACCGCAGCATCGACACCGCCGCCATCTACGGCAACGAG
The DNA here is from genome assembly GCF_042801945.1 of Kitasatospora sp. NPDC057542. NCBI lineage: Bacteria > Bacillati > Actinomycetota > Actinomycetes > Kitasatosporales > Streptomycetaceae > Kitasatospora > Kitasatospora sp. NPDC057542. Next base: position 17,551 of record NZ_JBHVFE010000070.1, on the reverse strand, counting down.
ACCGGCGTCGGCCGCGCCCTGGCCGCCTCCGGCGTGGCCCGCGAGGACCTGTTCGTCACCACCAAGCTGTGGAACGCCGACCAGGGCTACGACGCCACCCTGCGCGCCTTCGACGCCAGCCTCGCCAAGCTCGGCCTGGACTACGCCGACCTCTACCTCATCCACTGGCCCACCCCGGCCCGCGACCTCTACCTGGACTCCTGGCGCGCCATCGAGCGCCTCGCCGAGGAGGGCCGCATCCGCGCCGCCGGCGTGTCCAACTTCCAGCCCGCCCACCTCCAGCGCCTGCTGGACAACAGCTCGCTGGTGCCCGCCGTCAACCAGGTCGAGCTGCACCCCGGCCTCCAGCAGGCCGAGCTGCGCGCCTTCCACGCCAAGCACGGCATCGCCACCGAGGCCTGGAGCCCGCTCGCCCAGGGCGCCGTCCTGGACGACCCGGCGATCACCGCCATCGCCCGGCGCACCGGCAAGTCCCCCGCCCAGGTCGTCCTGCGCTGGCACCTGCAGCTGGGCAACATCGTCATCCCCAAGTCGGTCACCCCGGCCCGCATCCGGCAGAACCTCGACGTCTTCGACTTCGAGCTGACCGAGCAGGACATGGCCGCCGTCGCCGCCACCGACCGCGGCCTGCGCACCGGCCCGCACCCGGACCAGTTCAACTGATCCGGCCCGCCCCACCACTTCCGTCCCGGGCGGTCGCACCGCCGCCCGGGACGGGCCCTTGCCCCCAAGGACCCGCCATGGCACTGCCCCACCCCGCACTCGCCCGACTGGCCCCCGCCGACGGCCGGCTGACCATCGGCCTGGAACTGCCCCTGGACAACGACTGGGGCCAGGACCGCGGCCGGGCCGACCACGAGGTGGGCCGTCCCTTCGGCGTCCCCGACCTCGCCGAGCACGCCCGCCTCGCCCGACTCGCCGACCGCCTCGGCTTCGCCGCCCTGTGGGTGCGCGACGTCCCGCTCTACGACCCCGTCCAGTTCGGCGACGCCGGCAGCGTCTTCGAGACCTTCACCCACCTCGGCCACCTCGCCGCCCTCACCCACGACGCGGTCCTCGCCACCGGCGCGGTCGTGCTGCCGCTGCGCGAGCCGCTGCTGGTCGCCAAGGCCGCCGCCACCGTCGACGTGCTCTCCGGTGGCCGCCTGCTGCTCGGTCTGGCCAGCGGCGACCGCCCCGTGGAGTACCCGCTGTTCGAGCGCGACTTCCACAACCGCGGCCAGGCCTTCCGCACCGGCGTCGAGACCCTGCGCGCCGCTTGGCGGCCCGGCCCGCTGGAACTGCCCGCCGCAGGCCTCGGCGCCGAGCGCCGACTGGAGGTCCTGCCCCGGCCGGTCCACCCCGCGGGCATCCCGATCGCCGTCGCCGGCGGCGCCCAGCAGAGCCCCGAGTGGATCGCCGAGCACGCCGACGCCTCCCTCGACTACCCGCGCGACCCGAACGCGCTGCGCCTGCGGATGCGCCAGTGGCGCGACCTCGCCGGCGACAAGCCCTACCTGACCCCGATGGTGCTCACCCTCGCCGAGGACCCCGCCACCGCGCCGCGCCCCGTCCGGCTCGGCCTCAGCACCGGGCGCACCGCCCTGATCGAGTACCTGGAGCTGATGTCCGAGCTCGGCGTCGCCCACGTCTCCTTCAACCTGCGCCCCAACGACCGCCCCGTCGACGAGCTGCTGCAGGAACTCGCCGAGGAGGTCCTGCCCCGCTTCGCCACCCCCGCCGCCGTCGCCGAACAGCGCGGCTGAGCCGGGCGATTTCCGCCGTGGGTGGACGCGGCCGGGCCCGCCCGGGCGCGGAGGCTCGGACGGGCCCGGGCGGGGCCGAAGAGGTCAGCCGGTGACGGGGCGGGTGTCGAGGCGGATGTGGTCGACGGCCCAGTACCAGTTGTTGCCGGCGTCGTACATGCGGAACTTGAGGGTCACCGAGCGGGCTCCGGCCGGGACGGCGAAGCTGCGGGTGATCCGGGTGTTCTGCGCGTCCTTGCCGGCGTTGTCGTTGCCGGTGGCGTCGGAGCTGTAGGCCAGCAGGCGGGTCTCGGTGCCGTTGTCGAAGACGGCGGTGACGGAGGCCTTCTGCGGGGCTTCCTGGCGGTAGTGGGAGTCGAAGGCGAGGTGGAGGGTGTCGGTGCCGGCCGGGATGGTGACGGCGGGCGAGACCAGGGTGGAGTCGAAGACGCCCTTGCGGGAGGGCGAGCCGGTGTCGTCCCAGTCGTCGGGGTCGGCGACGGCGACGACGCCCAGGGCGCGGGTGAAGTTGCCGCGGTCCTGGGCTCCGAGGGCGGCCCATTCGCGCTTGGTGTGGAAGGTCCAGCCCTGGAGGCGGACGGTGCCCTGCGGCATGGCGGGGGCGTTGACCACCGACCAGCCCTTGGGGGCCTGGGCGGTCCAGCCGAGCAGGCCGGCCTCGGGCCGCAGGGCGTCGGCGAGGGACTCGAAGTCCTCGTCGAGGAGGTGGCCGGTCATCACCGGGGCGGGGCGGGCGGCGAGTTCGCCGTCGGCGACGGCGAAGCGGCCGTCGGCCTGGGCGCGGGCGGTGACCAGCAGGCGGTGGGTGGCGGTGGCGGGCAGCTGGGCGGGCGGGGTGACCTGCCAGACGGCGGTGGCACTGGCGCCGGCGGCGAGCTTGTCGGGCGCGGCGACGACGGCGGTGGCCGTCCAGCCGGGCGGGAGCAGCGGCTGGGCCTCCAGGCGGGTGAGGGCGGTGGTGGCGGTGAGGGTGGCGGTGACCGTGGCGGGGCGCCCGGGCAGCAGGACGGGTTCGTCGATGGTGGCGGAGGCGGCGCCGAGGGCGAGGTTCACGGTGAGCGGGTCGGCCAGGCCGAGGGCCGGGTCGGTGACGGTGCGGTCGTCCCAGGGGAAGCGGCCGGCGATGCGGCGGCGGAAGCCGAGCTCGCCCTGGACGCCGACGGCGACGTCGTACCAGCCCTCGGGGCCGACCTTGAGGTTGACGGTGCGGTCGTCGCCGGCCGCCACCCGCACCTCGCGCAGGCCGTCGCCGTAGGCGAGGTCGCCGACCAGGAAGGTCTGGGCGGTGCGCGAGCGGTTGATGACGTCGACCTCCAGCACCTTGCCGTCGCTCTCCTCGGAGAGCGAGATCTCGTAGGCGGAGGTGGTGTCGCCGCGCAGGTGCCACAGGGCGCCGTTGGGGCCGTGGACGCGCAGGTCGTAGCCGGCGGGGCCGACCTTCCAGACGTCCGAGAGGCGGCTCTTGGCGGCCACGGTGTAGTGCTTGGGGGCCTCGCCGGGGGCGGGGTAGACGGCGAAGACGGCGCCCTGGCGGCCCTGGTTGACGAAGTCGACGGTCAGTTCGTCGCCCTTGAGGCGGGGCTTGACGAGCAGGTTGTACGGGGCGGGGCGGGAGGAGCGGGTGCCGCGCTCCTGCTGGGGGAAGGTCTGCGGGCTGGGCACGGTGGGGGTGGGGAGCTTGCCGGTGTCGATGACCTTCTGGCGGTTGCCGCTGGTGTCGGGCAGCTGCGGCCAGGCGGGGTTGCGGCCGGAGAAGTCGAAGACATTGGTGAGGTCGCCGCAGACCGCGCGCCGCCAGGGGCTGATGTTGGGCTCCTGGACGCCGAAGCGCTGTTCCAGGAAGCGCAGGACGGAGGTGTGGTCGTAGACGGTGGAGTCGACGACGCCGCCGCGGGTCCACGGCGAGACGACGACCATCGGCACCCGCACGCCCAGGCCCATCGGGTAGGGGCCGGAGACCAGGGTCTCGCCGGCCGGGAGGGTGTCGGACCAGGTGAGGGTTCCGTCGGCGGCCTTGACCCGGTACTTGCCGTCCTGGCTCACCACCCGGTGGTAGGTGGAGGAGCCCTTGCTGACGCGGACGACGACCTCGCCGTCGACCGGGACGTTGGACTTGCCGCGGCCGTCGGCCAGCGGCGGGACGGGCGGCAGCTGGTGGTCGAAGAAGCCGCCGTGCTCGTCGTAGTTGAGGATGAAGACGGTCTTCTGGAACACCTCGGGTTTGGCGGCGAGCGCGGAGAGCAGCCGGGAGGTGAGGTGCTCGCCGTTCGGCGGCGCGTAGTTGGCGTGCTCGGACAGCGCGGCGGGGGCGACGATCCAGGAGACCTGCGGGAGGCGGTCGGCCTGGACGTCGGCGGTGAAGGCCTCGACCAGGGCGTCGCCCATGGCGAACGGGTCGTTCTTCTTGGCCGGGTCGCCGACGGCGCGCATGCCGCGCTCGTACAGCGGCTCACCGGGCCTGGCCTTGACGAAGGGGGCGAACCAGGCGAGGGCGTTGTCGTCGAAGTTGTCGATGGCCTGGTAGGTCTTCCAGCTGACGCCGGCCTGCTCCAGGCGCTCGGCGTAGGTGGTCCACTCGTAGCCGCCGGGGATCTCGGTGTTGTCGGTCACCGGGGTGTCCCGGACGGTGCCGCCGCTGGTGCCGGTCATCAGGTGGTCGCGGTTGGTGTTGGTGTTGCACTGCACGGAGGCGTAGTAGGCGTCGCAGACCGTGAACACCGAGGCGAGGGCGTGGTAGAAGGGCATGTCGGCGGACTCGTAGTAGCCCTGGCCGAGCCAGCCGGAGGAGCGGCGGGTGACGGAGCCGTCGGCGCGGCCGTCGTTCCAGGCGTTCATGGAGTCGCCGTAGCCGAAGGAGGGGGCGCCCTGCTGGTAGGCGTTGGTGTGGGCGGCGTTCATCGCGAAGGGCAGCAGGTAGCCCTCCTTGCGGCCGGGGTCGGGCTGGTGGAACACCGAACGGCCGTCGACGCCGCGCACGGCGGTGCGGTCGCCGAAGCCCCGCACGCCCGCCAGGGTGCCGAAGTAGTGGTCGAAGGCGCGGTTCTCCTGCATGAACACCACGACGTGCTGGATGTCCGCCAGCCGTCCGGGCCGGGCCGGTGCGGCGAGCGCCTGCTGGACGCTGGTCGGGAGGGCGGACAGCACCGCGGCCGCCGCCGCGCCGCCGAGGATGCTGCGGCGCGACAGTTCGGGCTTCGGACTCATGGGGGTGGGGCTCCTTGCTGACGGACCGCGGGTCTTCGGTACGGGGGCCGGCCGCGCGGTTCGGACCGGACCCGTTATGTGTACGAGACCGAAGTGGACGCAGCCGTGGTGTCCGATGACCGGCCGATGACCGGCGGGAGACTCCGAGCTGTACAGACAACTTGACGCCAGTTGATCAAGCAGTTGACCGATCAACCACGCCGGACCGGTGCGCGCAGCCGGGGTGTCGCACCGCGCGCCGTGGGCAGACGCGCGGTGTGAATCCGATCGAGCGGGGCCTGCGCGCCGTGGACGGCTTCCAGCAGCGCCACCGGGCCCCCGGCCTGGTGGTCGGCGTCGTGCGCAAGTACGGGGACGACCGGGGCGGGCTGCTGTCCGCCCTGATCACCTACTACGGCTTCGTCGCGCTGATCCCGCTGCTGCTCCTGCTCAGCACCGTCCTCGGCTTCGCCCTGCACGGCCACCCCGGGGCGCAGCGCGCGGTGCTGGACTCCGCGCTCGCCGACTTCCCGATCATCGGCGACCAGCTGCGCCAGAACGTCCACTCCCTGCAGGGCAACGGCCTGGCCCTGGTGATCGGCGCGCTCGGCCTGCTGTACGGGGCGCTGGGCATCGCGCAGGTCCTGCAGCACGCCATGGCCGAGGTCTGGAACGTGCCGGGGGTGAAGCGGCCCGGCTACTGGCCGCGGCTGGCGCGCAGCGTGCTGCTGTTCGCGGTGCTGGGCAGCGGGCTGGTGCTGGGCACCGCCGCCGCCTCGCTGGTCGGCGCCACGCTGGCCGGGCCGGCCGCCCGGATCGGGGGCCTGGTCGTCTCGGCGCTGGCGAACGCCGCCTTGTGCCTGGCCTGCTTCCGGGTGCTCACCCCGCGCGAGGTTCCGCTGCGGGCGCTGTGGCCGGGCTGCGCGCTCGCCGGGCCGCTGTTCACCGTCCTCCAGGCGACCGGCTCGTTGCTGGTCGCCCACGAGCTGCGCCACGCGAGCCAGGTCTACGGGTTCTTCGCGACGGTGATCGGGCTGCTGTTCTGGCTCTACCTGGCCGCGCAGGTCACCGTGTACGCGGCCGAGGTCGACGTCGTGCTCGCCCGGCGGCTGTGGCCGCGCAGTCTGCTGCAGCCGCCGCTGACGGACGCCGACCAGGCGGTGCTGTCCTCGGTCGCCCGGCAGGAGGAGCGCCGGCCCGAGCAGCGGGTCGACGTCTCGTTCCACGACGGGCCGTCCCCGCCCGGTGAGCCCGAGGGCCCGGACGGGGACGGCGGGCAGGGCGGCGGGGACGGCGGGGAGAACGACGGGGACGGCGACAGCGGCGGCAGGTGACGGCCCTGGTCACGCCCTGTGCGGGGGACGGGGATCATGGAGCGGTGCGCTCCGGCGCCCCGGTGCTCTGACATCCCGTCAACGAGAAAGCGGTGCCCTCCTCGTGATCCCCGCCGTGCCCGACCCGACCGTGCTGCACCCCTTCCCCGAGCAGCCGCGGGTGGTCCTCCTCAAGCCGCTGGTCACCTCGCCGCTGATCGAGGTGGGCGAGTACTCGTACTACGACGACCCGGACGACCCGACGGCGTTCGAGACCCGCAACGTGCTGTACCACTACGGGCCGGAGAAGCTCGTCATCGGCAGGTTCTGCGCCTTCGCCACAGGGGTGCGGTTCGTCATGAACGGCGCGAACCACCGGATGGACGGGCCCTCCACCTTCCCCTTCCCGATCATGGGCGGCGCCTGGGCCGAGCACGTCGACCTGATCACCGGCCTGCCCGGGCGCGGCGACACCGTGATCGGCCACGACGTGTGGCTCGGCTACCGCACCACCGTCATGCCCGGGGTGCGCATCGGCCACGGCGCGATCGTCGCCGCCGGATCCGTCGTCACCTCCGACGTCCCCGACTTCGCCGTCGTCGGCGGCAACCCGGCCGAGGTGATCCGGCTGCGCCACGACGAGGCCGACATCGCCCGCCTGCTGGACCTCGCCTGGTGGGACTGGCCCGTCGAGCACCTCACCCGCCACCTGCGCACCGTCATGTCCGGCACCGTCGACGAGCTCGCGGCCGCCGCCCCCGGAGTCTGAGGGGCGGCGGACGGGGGTGGCCCGTCCGGCCGACCCGCCGCCCTCAGGCCGTGGAGTGGTGGAGCCTGCGGGCGGCGGTGCGGATGGCGAGGGTGTACGGGGCGTCGAGGGCGCGGGTGCGGGCGTCGAGGTCGTGGAAGGGCACCAGGGCCTTGTGGGTGTCGTCGGTCGTCTGGGTCCAGGCCGTCCAGGCGTTGTGGACGTCCTCGTCGGTGACCTGTTCGCCCTTGGCCTGGAGCAGCACGGCGTAGATGCGGAAGAGGTCGTCGGAGCCCGCGGGAGGTCTGGCCTCGGAGGGCAGGCAGGCGCGGATCAGGTCGGCGATGGGATCGAGGTGGCTCATACGGCCAGTGTGCCGGTGGCCAGTGTGCCGGTCAGCAGGATCAGATGGGCCACCGCGAATATCATCGGCACGAGCCGTTCCGTGGTGCCGAGTTCGGTGTAGTGCCGGTGCCGGCGGCCGGGCGCCGCGCTGTTCCTGAGGACGTCCCACTCCTCGGTGTAGATCCGCGCGGACAGTTTCTCCTCCAGGCTGTTGATGACCTGGAACTTGGCGCCGTTGAGGTCCCGGTAGCTGCGCAGCTGCATCCACCAGGCCCCGGAGAGGGTGATGCCGGCCAGTGCGACGGCCGTCGGCACCCACCACGGGGATTCGGAGAGCTTGGGTATGCCGAAGCCGATCAGGGTGACCAGCGCGGTCTGCACGGACAGGAAGAAGGTGTTGGCGCTGCCGCGTCGGGCCGAGACCCGGTCGGCCATCTCCACGGCGAGCTTGTACAGCTCCAGCAGCTCGTACTGACGGTCCGGCTCCGGCGGTGTGGTCATCGCAAAGCCCCCTCGGGCCGATGGTGTGCCGGTTTCGCCCGCTGCCCGGGCTCTCCCCGATGGGTGCATCCTTCCCGCCGGGACGGGCCGTCAGTGCTGCGCGCCGGCCATGGCCGTCGCGGCGGCGGCCACGGCGGCGCTGCCGGCCGACAGGGCGCGCAGGGCCGCGCCGGCCTGCGACTCGCCCTCCCCGTACTGGTGGTCGCGGGCGGTGCGCAGGGCGGCGCCGAGGTGGAGCGCGGCCTCCTCCGGGTGGCCGGTGGCGGCGAGCGCGCGGCCGTAGAGGGTCTGGAGGACCACCCGGCGGGTGACCGGGAAGGGGGGTTCGGCGACGGCCAGGCCGTGGGCGGCGTGGTGGGCGGCCTCCTCGGGGGCGCCGGCGGCCAGGCACTCGTGGGCCAGGTGCTGGCGGGCGAGGGCCACCAGGTCGGCGCGGTCGGCCCGTTCGGCCAGGGACAGGGCCCGTACCAGCAGGCCGCGGACCCGGGCGCGGCCGGCGTGGTCGCCGTGGCGGGCGAGGGCGACGGCGAGGTTGACCAGGGCGACGGCCTGGGCGGTGCCGTCGCCGGCCCGGGCGGCGAGGTCGGGGGCGCGCTCCAGGTGGACGAGGGCCTGTTCGGGGCGGCCCTCCTCCAGCAGGACCCAGCCCAACAGGGCCCGGGCGCGGGACTGGGCGCCGGGGTCGCGGTCGGCCTCGGCGGCGGCCAGGCCGTGTTCGAGCAGCGGCGCCCAGCCGTCCCGGACCTGCCAGACGATCAGCGGCCACTGGAGCAGCACCAGGCGCCAGGCGCGGTCGTGCAGTCCGGCGGCGACCGCCGCCTCGACCGCGCCGCGCAGGGTGTCGCGTTCGGCGGCGTACCAGGCGAGCGCGCTCGCCCGGTCGGGGAAGGGGCGGACGTCGGCGGGGCGGCGGGTGCCGGGCGGCAGGGTGCAGCACGGTTCGCTGCCCGGTTCGGCGGCGGCGCAGGCGGTGAGGAGGGTGTTGAGCAGGTGGTCGAGCAGGCGGGGCAGCACCTGGGTGTCGGTGTCGCCGGGCAGGCTGCGGGCGTAGAGGCGGACCAGGTCGTGCAGGGTGTAGGCGTCCCGGCCGATCTGGACGATCAGGTGGGCGGCGGCCAGTCGGGCCAGCGCGTCGGCGGCCTCGTCGGGGCGACAGCCCGCCAGGGCGGCGGCGGTACGGCTGTCGAGGGTGGCGCCGGTGTGGGCGCCGAGGCGGCGGAACATCCGGTGGGCGGGTTCGCTCAGGTGCTGGACGGTCAGGGCGAGGGCGGCGGCGACGCTGGTGTCCTCGACGTCGAGGAGGTCCAGGCGGTCCTGTTCGTCTGCGAGTTCGTCGGCGAGGGCGGCCAGCGCGCGGGCGGGGCCGGTGGCGAGGCGGGCGGCGGCCAGCCGCAGGGCCAGCGGCAGGCCGTCGCACAGTCGGGCCAGGCGGGCGGCGGCCTCGGGTTCGGCGGCGACCGGGTCGGGGCCGAGGGTGGCGGCGAGCAGGCTGACGGACTGCGGGGAGGAGAGTTCGGCGAGCGGGACGGGGCGGGCGGCGTCGGAGGCGACCAGGCCGCCGAGCCGGTCGCGGCTGGTGACCAGGGTGACGCAGTCGTCGCCGTCGGGCAGCAGCGGGCGGACCTGCTCGGAACGGCGGGCGTTGTCCAGCACGATCAGCATCCGGCGGGTGGCCGTCAGTTCGCGGTAGCGGGCGGCCATCGCCCCGGGGGTGGCGGGCATCTGCTCGGCGGGCAGGCCGAGGGCGAGCAGCAGTTCGCGCAGGACGGCGGCGGTGGAGCGTTCGGGCAGCGGGCTGTGGCCGCACAGGTCGACGAAGAGCCGGCCGTCGGGGAAGTCCTGGTGGCGGCGGTGGGCCCAGTACAGGGCGAGGGTGGTCTTGCCGATGCCGGCGCCGCCGGTGAGCACGGCGACGGCGCCGGGGGCGGCGGTGGCCCGGTCGAGCGCGGCCAGTTCGTCCTCCCGGCCGGCGAAGCCGCGCGGGCGGCGGGGGAAGGAGCAGGGGATGTGCTGGTGCCCGGGGCCGGCGGCGGGTGCGGGCGCGGGCGTGGGCGCGGGCCGCTGGTCGGGGACGGAGGCGGGTGCGGGCCGTACGGGGACGGGCGGCGCGGGGACGGGCGGCGCGGGCGCGGGCCGCTGGTCGGGGACGGAGGCCAGACCGCCGACGGTGGGGACCCGCGCGGGCGGGACGCGGTCAGGCGGCTCCTGGTCACCGGGAAGCCGCGCGGGCGGCACCCGGTCGGACCGGCTCGGCGGGGCGTCGGCGTGCAGCAGGCGGTCGTAGGCCCCGGTGAGTTCCGGCCCGGGGTCGATGCCGAGTTCCTCGGCCAGGGCCCGGCGGGTGCGGTGGAACCAGTCCAGGGCCTCCGAGCGGCGCCCCGCCCGGCCGAGGGCGTGCATGAGTTCGGCGACCAGCGGTTCCCGCAGCGGGTTGGCGGTGGCCTCGGCGTGCAGCAGGTTCGCGGCCGTGCCGTGGTCGCCGAGCCGGCCGTGGGCGCGGGCCAGTTCCCCGGCGGCGGCCAGCCGCTGTTCTTCCAGGGTCCGGGCGGCGCACTGCAGTGGCAGGCCGGCGGTGGTGCCGGCGAGGGCGGGGCCGCGCCACAGGGCGAGTGCCTCGCGCAGGGCGGCGGCGGCCTCGCGGGCGTCGTCCAGGGAGCGGGCACGGGCCACCAGGTGTTCGAACCGGACGGTGTCCACCGCCAGGTCGGGCACCCGCAGCAGGTAGGCGCCGTTGTCGGTGACGAGTTCGATGCCGGCGGCGGGGGCGTCGTGGGCGGTGAGCAGGGCGCGCAGCCCGGAGACGTGGTTGTGGATGACGGTGCGTGAGTGCCGGGGCGGCGCCTCGTCCCAGAGGGTCTCGGTGAGCCGCTCGACGGTGACCGGTGCTCCGGGGTTCAGCAGCAGCATGGCCAGCAGGCTGCGGCGTTTGGCCGATCCGGCCGGAAGTTCCCGGCCGTCCGCGGCCACCACGGCCACCGAGCCCAGCAGTCGGAACTCCACGCACCCCCCTCAGGTGAATCTGACAAGCATATGACAGCAGGCGTTCTGTCGATCAAGGAACGTCGCCCGGCCCCGCCTCGTCCGAGGACTGCCGGGTGCCGGCGTCGCCGTCGATGTGGAGACTCCCGGCAGGCGACGAAAGGTTGCTTCCCGCGCCGGCGCTCTCGTGCCGCAGGGGCCGTGGACGTGGACGGTCAGGGAGGTCCCGGTGCGACCGCCGCGGCGCGGGGGCGGTGGCCGTAAGATCCCGACAGCATCAGGCCCCGCCCGACCCTGCCCACACGTATCCGCAGCTCACGCGCGGGCCGTGTGATCGCCGGGGCACCCGGTGGCCACCACAATGGTGCGGACAGTTCTTCGGAAGTACAGAGAAAGCGAAACCTCACCATGGATCTCGGCGTGCGCTGGAAGCTGCACGGTGACGGGCGCACGCCCGCACCGGGGGCGGTGGTCCGTCCCGACGAACGGCTCTCCTGGCCCCGCACGGTAGGGCTCGGCGCCCAGCACGTGGTGGCGATGTTCGGGGCGAGCTTCGTGGCGCCCGTGCTGATGGGGCTCGACCCGAACCTCGCGATCATGATGTCCGGCGTGGCGACCGTGATCTTCCTGCTGGCCACCAAGGGCCGGGTGCCCAGCTACCTGGGCTGCTCGCTGTCCTTCGTGGGCGTGGCCGCGGTGATCCGGGCGCAGGGCGGCACCAGCGCGACGGTGACCGGCGCGGTGTTCGTGGTGGGCGTGGTGCTGTTCCTGGTGGGTGTGGCGGTCCAGCGGTTCGGGGCGCGCATCATCCACGCCACGATGCCGCCGATCGTCACCGGCGCGGTGGTCATGCTGATCGGCTTCAACCTCGCCCCGGTGACCGCCTCGGTGTACTGGCCGCAGGATCAGTGGACGGCGCTGCTGGTGATGCTGTTCACCGGTCTGGCCGTGGTGTGCCTGCGCGGATTCTGGTCGCGGGTGGCGATCTTCCTGGGGCTGCTGTTCGGCTACGGGATCTCCTGGCTGTTCGACCAGGTCTTCGGGAAGATCCACTCGGTGGACGCGGGCGGGCACCTGACCGACCACTGGCGTCTGGACCTGTCGGGCGTCGGCAAGGCGGACTGGATCGGCCTGCCGACCTTCCACGGCCCGTCCTTCCAGTGGTCGGCGATCCTGGTCGCACTGCCCGTGGTGATCGCGCTGGTCGCGGAGAACGCCGGGCACGTCAAGGCGGTCGGTGAGATGACCGGCACGAACCTGGACGACAAGCTGGGCACCGCGATCTCGGCGGACGGCGTCGGCTCCATGCTCTCCACCGCGGTCGGCGGCCCGCCGAACACCACGTACTCGGAGAACATCGGCGTCATGGCCGCCACCCGGGTCTACTCGACGGCCGCCTACTGGTGCGCCGCCGGATTCGCGCTGCTGTTCGGCCTGTGCCCGAAGTTCGGCGCGATCGTGGCCGCGATCCCCGGCGGGGTGCTCGGCGGCATCACCGTGATCCTGTACGGCATGATCGGCCTGCTCGGTGCGCAGATCTGGACCAAGTCCCAGGTGGACCTGCGCAACCCGCTGAACCTGGTGCCGGCCGCGGCGGGCATCATCATCGGCATCGGCAACGTGACGCTGAAGTTCACCGACACGTTCAGCCTCAGCGGCATCGCGCTCGGCACGCTGGTCGTCATCACCGGCTACCACGCGCTGCGGGCGCTGGCCCCCGCGCACCTCAAGACCCAGGAGCCGCTGCTGGACGAGGGCACCTCCTCGTACGACGAGGGCTCCGAGGAACCGCGCAACCCGTAACGGACGGGGCCGGGTTCGGGTTCAGGTCGGGAGGACGGCCGGCGGAAGTGTCCGAAAAGGATCTTCCGCCGGCCGTTCCGTCTGGCCGTGCGGGCCGGTCGGTGGTCGAATCACTGCTCGCTCGTATCGGCCACTCATCCTCCCGGGAGAGGCATGTCCCTTCTGACCCACCGCCGCAAGGCCGCCGCCGCGGCCGTCGCCCTCGGCACGTTCGCGATCACCTGCGCCGGGGTGACGCCCAGCAGCGCGGCCGGCCAGGTCCTGTGGACCCCGAGCACCAGCACGGGCCCGTCCTCGTTCAAGGCGGTCCAGTGCGCGACCGGCAACTTCGGGGTGGTGAAGGACTCCGTGAAGGGCAGCGTGTGGCGGGCCTTCCAGGCGGCCGGGGAGGAGCGCTGCGAGACGCTCAGCCCGGACCTGAAGGAGGGCGACACGTTCTACCTGGGCTGGTCGTCCAAGGTGGACGTCAAGGACACCAACAGCCGGTACGTCTTCCAGCTGAAGTGCTCCCCGAGCACCGACACGGCCAACCACCCGATCGAGATCGACATCGTCAACGGGCGCGTCCGCCTCCAGGAGTGGGACACCGCCCACGTGGCGCACTCCCTGTGGACCGCGCAGACGGCCAACAACACATGGCACTCGTACGCGCTGAAGATCCGCCTGGGCCGGACGGACGGCACGATCGACTTCTGGTTCGACGGCGTGAAGCAGACGTTCACCACCGGCTCGGGCACCTTCAAGGGAACCACCTGGGACGGCGACCGGAACTACCTGAAGTGGGGCTCGTACCACCCGTCCACGGGGGACGCGACGAACACCTTCACCAGCCCGGTCATGGCCACGACCCTGGAGGCGGCCACCGCCGGCTCGTAAGGGACCAGGGACGAAACCGCAGGCCCGGACCGCGAACGGTCCGGGCCTGCGGTTTCAGGCCGTCATGCGGGCAGCGCCATACGGCTGAGCCGCACCCGACACGGCACCGATCACCCCGGCGTCGGGCGGAGGAGGTGGATAACTGTGTTCTGCCACGCCCTCAGATGAGTCGCCCGCCCTCATACCGTGGCCTGGAAACGTGCCCGGCGTGCCCGGGGCGCGGGGAGGCCGCGACAGCCGCCGCCCGCGGGTGGGGGTTGTCCCGGACGATGCCGTCACCGGACGGCCGAGCGGGTTGGCTCACCGACCCGCTCGGAGGATTGATGCACGTATCCCGTGCCTTGCGTTCGATCGTCGCCGTCGCCTCGATGGGAGCCGCGCTGGTGGCCGCCCCGGCGTGGTCCGCCACGCCCGCCACCACAGCCGTACCCAAGCCGGCCGGCCACACGCAGGCTCCTCGGTCCCCTGACTCCGGACCCGCGCTGCACCATGACACCTCGCCGCCGTTGCGTGACCTGTGGCAGGGGCACGGAGAGCGCCGGTCCACCCCCGGCGCCGTGTCCCCCGGAGAGGTGCGGGAGCCGTCCCCCACCGAGGCCGCCCGTCCGGATCAGGTGGTGCAGGACCGCGACGGCAGCCGGGGCCCGATCCGGTTGGACGTCAGTTTCGACGGCATCCGGGAAGCCGGGGGCGTCCCGCCCGACCCCAACGCCTCGGTGGGCTCCCGCCAGATCGTGGAGATCACCAACTACGACCTCGCGGTGTACTCCAAGACCGGTGCCACGGAGCTGGGGCCGCTGACGACCCAGACCCTGTTCAGAGGGTTCGGCGGACCGTGCGAGACCGCTCAGAACGTCGACATCGGGGATCCCGTGGTCCGCTGGGACTCCCTGGCCCACCGCTGGATCCTCAACCAGTTCGCCCTCGACCGGACAGGCGACACGAACCGGCTGTGCGTGGCCGTCTCCACCAGCGAGGACGCCACCGGCGCGTACTACCGGTACGAGTTCGGGTACCGGCACTTCATCGACCACCCGAAGGTCGCGGTGTGGCCGGACGCCTACTACGCGACCTTCACCGGCGCCGGGACGGTCTTCGAGGCGTGCGCCTGGGACCGGCACCGGATGCTGCGGGGAGCCGACGCCGACCAGCAGTGCTACGACGTCCCGGTACCCTCCTTCCCGCTCGGCTCCGACCTCGACGGCTCGACCCCTCCCCCGCAGGGCCGGCCCAACCTGCTGCTCGCCCTCGACCCGGCCGGCGACAGCCTGCAGTACTGGCGGTTCCACGTCGACTGGGCGGACCAGACCCGCACCGCCGTCACGGGCCCGGGAGAGCTGCCGGTGGCCCCCTACACCCCGGCCTGCCAGAGCACCGATCCCACCCAGTGCGTGCCCCAGGCCGGTACCACCCAGAAACTGGACTCGCTCTCCTACTCCGCCATGTACCGGCTCGCCTACCGCAACTTCGGCGACCACCAGTCCCTGGTCGTCAACCACGCGGTCGACGCACCCGGCGGCGTGGGGGTGCGCTGGTACGAACTGCGGCTGGACCACGACCGACCGGTCGTCCATCAGCAGAGCACCTACGCTCCGGGGTCCATGTACCGGTGGATGGGCTCCGCGGCCCAGGACAGGGAGGGCAACATCGCCCTGGGATACTCGACGTCGTCCTCCCAGGACCACCCCTCGATCAGCGTCACCGGACGCCTCGCGCGCGACCCGCGGAACGTGATGACGTTCCGGGAGACCACCGTGTGGACCGGCACAGGCTCCCAGACCGGGAGCAACCGCTGGGGTGACTACACCTCCATGGCGATCGACCCGGTGGACAACTGCACGTTCTGGTACACCAACCAGTACCAACCGGCCGACGGCACCGGAAACTGGAACACCCGTATCGCCTCCTTCCGGCTCTCCGACTGCTGCGACCCCCACCACGGGTGACGCCCTCGGCGGACGGCACACAGCCGTCCGCCCCGGGCCCCCTCTACCTGAAGTAGGGCTCGCACCACCCCTCCACGGGGGACGCGACGAACACCTTCACCAGCCCGGTCATGGCGACGACGCTGGAGGCGGCCACCGCCGGCTCGTGACCGTCGACTCGTGAAAACCCCCCGGCCCGGACCGCGTGGATGCGGTCCGGGCCTGCGCTTCAGGCGCGTGCGGAAGCCGGTCGGGGCCTGCGACGGGTCAGCAGTACTTGAAGGAGCTGATCTTGTCGTTGATCCACGACGGGACCGAGGACCACCGCTCACGAGGGCCGATCTTGAACTCCAGGCCGGTGTACCAGTTGTTCTCGTAGAAGCAGATGCTGCTCCCCGTGTTGTTCACCACGGACGAGGCGACGTCCTGCATCCCATCCCACAGGGCTCCGTTGCGCTCCAGCTTGCCCATGTCACCGATGTTCTGGTCCGAGGCGATCGACCCGAACTTGTGGTCGGGGCCACCGGCGACGTAACCGTAGTCGGACCACAGGCAGACGTAGTTGGCGGGGCACGCTCCGGCGCCCTGCCCGAGGCCGAGGATCGTGTTGGCGCTGGCGGAGCCCGCCACGGTCACGACCAGCCCGACGGCGGCGGCCGCGCACAGGCCGAGCCTGGTCATCTTCTGGGAAAGCTTCATGACGATCCGTTCAGGTCGAAGAAGAGGGGAAGGGACGGTCAGCAGTACTTGAAGGAGCTGATCTTGTCGTTGATCCACGACGGGACGTAGGGCCAGTGCTCCCCGGGGCCGATCTTGAACTCCAGGCCGGTGTACCAGTTGTTCTCGTAGAAGCAGATGCTGCTCCTGGTGTTGTTCAGCACCGAGGAGGTGACGTCCTGCATGCCCTTGTCCCCGCCGGAGTCGTGCTGGAGCTTGCCCATGTCGCCGGTGTTCTGGTTCGCCGCGAAGGAGCCGAACTTGCTGTTGTTGACGAAGCTGCCCTCGATGAAGTTGGACTCCGACCACAGGCAGACGTAGCCGTCGGGGCACGACCCGGCCCCGTGGCCGAGGTAGAAGACATTGGTGGCGCTCGCGGAGGTCGCCCCGGTCACGATCAAACCGGCAGCGGCGGCGGCGCACAGGCCGAGCTTGGCCAGGTTCCTGGAGAACTTCATGACGATCCGTTCAGGTCAAAGAAGGGAAGGGGAAGGGAGGGGGGCAGGTCAGCAGAACTTGAAGGAGCTGATCTTGTCGTTGATCCACGACGGGACCGAGGCCCACTGCTCCCGGGGGCCGATCCTGAACTCCAAGCCGCCGTAGTTGGTGTTCTCGTAGAAGCAGATGCTGCTCCCGGTGTTGTTCACGACCGAGGAGGCCTCGTCCGCCATGCCCTTCCAGCGCCAGAGCTTGCTCTCGAACTTGAACTGCGCCAGGTCCGGGATGTTCTCGTTCGCGCCCACGGCCCCGTAGTCGACCCCACCCTTCGGGTTCCCCACGATGAAGTTGTTCTCGCTCCACAGGCAGACCCAGTTGGCGGGGCACTTGCCGGGGCCGGTCGAGATCGTGGTGAGGACGTCGGCGCTCGCACTCGTCGTCGTGGCGGCGAGCACCCCGGCCACTGTGGCAGCACCCAGCGCGAGCCTCGTCGCCATTCGCCGCAGGTTCATCATGATCTCCTCTGCTCTCCAACTGCCAGGGGGGCGCTCCGACGTTTCGCTTGCGGAGCACCACCACTGTGGCGGCGAGGGCACAGGGGAGGCATCAGCCATCTGACTGCATGTGGAACCCTGTGGCGGCGGCGAGGGCACAGGGGAGACATCAGCCATCTGACTGCATGTGGAACCGACGCCGGCGGCGCAGTCGGCTTCCCGGCGGCGGCGTCCTCGGCGTCGGTTCAGACGTCGCCGAACTCGCCGCTGCGGACGGCGGCGACGAAGGACTTCCAGGCCTCGGAGGGGAAGAGGAGGGACGGCCCGTCGGGATCCTTGGAGTCGCGGACCCTGCCCGGGTGCGCGTCGTCCACCTCGATGCAGTTGCCACCGTTGTTGCTGTGCGTGCTCTTGCGCCACGCGGCGCCGGCCAGGTCGGGCTTCAGAGCGCTCATGGCCCTTGCCTGCCCTCCCCCGTGTAGGC
>NZ_JBHVFE010000069.1:0-26943 GCF_042801945.1 Kitasatospora sp. NPDC057542 | reverse complement strand
GGTGCGCACAGCACCCGGCCCCGGCGCCGTTCCCCACCCCCGCCGGGGGCTGCGGCCGACGTGCGTCCCGTTTCCCGCGTGCTGGGATGATCGTTCGATGTTCCCCTCGGACACCCCGCCCCTGCCCAGCGCCGCGCCCCTCACCGTCGCGGCTGCCGCCCGCTGGCGCGCCGCCCGGACCGCCTGGCGGTTGGACGGCCGCTGGCTCGCGCTGGTGCCGATCGGGTTCGTGGTCCTGGCCAGTGCCGTGGAGCCGGACGTGGGCCGGTGCAACGTCCGGAACATCTGCCGGGACAGCTGGGGCTCGTCGCTGGCCGGCTGGTCGGTGCTGGCCGAGGTGCTCCTGCTGGCCACCAGGGCCCGGGTCCGGGTGCTCGTTCCGCCGGTCGTCCTGGCGCTGCTCTGGTACCTCCCGGAGGGCCTGGTCACCCCGCTCGCCCGCTGGTCGGCGGTGCTGCTCCACCTGCTGCTCACCGCCGTCCTGCTCGGCGCCGAGGCCGGCCGCCGCCGCGCCCGCCAGCAGCTGGACGAGCTGATGGTCCCGCCCGTGTCCTACCCCTGGACCGCCGCCGGCGCGCCCTCGCCCGTCCACCGGGACGGCCCGCCCGTGCTGCGCCGCGCCCTCGGCGTCCTGCTGCTGGTGGTCGCCGCGGCCTTCCCGGTGTACGGCCTCTGGGCGCAGGCCCGGGCGGACGCCGCCGCCGAGCGGGCCACCCGGGTGACCGGCACCGCCGGCGGGAGCGACCGGGACGGCGTGCTGACCGTCCACTTCCAACCGCCCGCCGGCGGCCCCGAGCGCACCGCCGCCCTGGACGTCTGGTGGCAGCGGCGGCCGCAGCCCGGCGAGCCCGTCCCGCTGCTGGTGGACGGCGACTCGGTGCGCGCCCTGGGCGACGACTACGACGTCTCCGGCCAGCTGAGCGCCGGCGGCCTGATCGCCGTGCCCGGCCTGGTACTGCTCGGCTCGGCCGCCGCCGCGGGCGCCCGCCGGACCAGGCCCGCCTTCGTGGGCGCCGCCCCCGCGCTCGCCGTACAGGTGCGCGCCGACGAGCGCGGCGACCTGTTGGTGCTGCCACTGGACGGTCCGCCGGACGGACCCGGGCTCTGGCGGCTGGTCGAGCGCGACCGCTACCGCTGGGCGAGCAAGGCCGCCCCGGACGGCGAGGGCCCGGCCTGGGTGCCCGAACACCTGGCGACCGAGGACGAGGACGCCGACTACCCCGACCCGGTGCTCGACCACGACGAGGAAGAGGAGGAGTACGAGGAGCTGATCCACCGGGCGACCCCCGCCGAGGCCGCCGAGTGGCTGGCCCGGGCCGGCCGCAGCGTGCCCGCCGTGCTCTACGGCGGTCCGGACGGGCCCGATCCCCAGCTGCTCGTCCGCCCCGGCCTGCTGGACGGCGACCCGCACTGGGTGGCGGCCGTGATCGCCCCCGCCGCCCGGGCCCCGCGCTTCGGCCGACGCTCCGGGCGCTACCGCGAGCGCGACCTGGCCGTCGCCGCGCTGACCGCCGACACGGTCGCGGCCGCCCCCGAGGCCGGGCCGGACGCCGAGGCGCTGGCCGCCCGCCGCTGGGAGATGCCGCTGCCGCTGCGGGCGGGGGCCGGACCGCTGGCGGCGCTGATGGTCGCCACCGCCGTCGTGCTGCTCGACGACGACGGCTGGTGGGAGGGGCTGCTGCGCCCGCTGTGGATCGGGTCGCTGGCGATCCTCGCCTGCGCCCAGACGCTGTCCTGGCAGCTGGTGGCCGACCGCAACGGCCTGCGGGTGGCCACCGCGCTGCGCACCCGCAGCTACCGGTGGACGGAGATCTCCGCGGCGGCGGTGCACCGGAACCTGCTCACCATCCGGCTGCGCGGCGGCCGGGAGTTCTCCTTCTTCAGCCGCCCGACGGTCTGGCTGGCCGCCCTCTTCGGCGGCCGGTACGACCCGGTGGCGCTGGCCCGGACCGTCGCCACCGCCGCCCACCGCCCCGACCTGCGCCCGGCGCAGGCCCTGCCGGACCGGCTGGGCGGCCCCCAGCACCTGGTGAACCGGCTCGCACTGACCGGTTACGCGGTGTTCACCGTCGCCCACTACGCCCTCTGAACCCGCCCCGGAGGGGCACCGGATCCACACCGCTTCCGGGCTGCGCGTAAAGGGGAGTACGGTGTTCTTGATCACAGCACCGGTGGCGCGCCGCGAGGCGTCCCCGGCCGTCCGGACCGGGACAAGACGAGGACGCGTCCGCACCGGTACGGTTGGCCCCGATGAACACCAAGGCTGCTGAGGAGCTGCCGGCTGTTTCCGTGATCATGCCGGTGCTCAACGAGGAACGTCACCTGCGCACGGCGGTCCGGCGCATCCTGGACCAGGAGTACCCCGGACCGATCGAGGTGGTGATCGCTCTCGGTCCATCCACCGACCGCACCGCGGAGATCGCGGCCGAGCTGGCGGCCGAGGACGGGCGGGTGCGGACGGTGGAGAACCCCACCGGCCGGACGCCGGCCGGGCTGAACGCCGCGATCCGGGGCTCCCGACACCCGATAGTCGTGCGCGTGGACGGCCACGGCCTGCTCACCCCCGGCTACATCACCACGGCTGTCCGGCTGCTCGGCGAGATGGACGCGGCCAACGTCGGCGGCATCATGCACGCCGAGGGCGAGACCGAGTGGGAGAACGCGGTCGCCGCCGCGATGACCTCCAAGATCGGCGTCGGGAACGCGGCCTTCCACACCGGCGGCCTGGCCGGCCCGGCGGACACCGTCTACCTCGGGGTGTTCCGGCGCGAGGTGCTGGAGAAGCTCGGCGGCTACAACGAGGAGTTCATCCGCGCCCAGGACTGGGAGCTGAACTACCGGATCCGCCAGGACGGCGGCCTGGTCTGGTTCACCCCGCAGCTCAAGGTGACGTACCGGCCCCGCCCCTCGGTGCGGGCGCTGGCCAAGCAGTACAAGGACTACGGCCGCTGGCGCCGGGTGGTCACCCGCTACCACCGCGGCTCGGTCAACCTGCGCTACCTCGCCCCGCCGGTCGCGCTGGCGGCGGTCGTCCTCGGTCTGGTGCTCGGCGTCGCCGTCCATCCGGGCTTCCTCGCGGTGCCCGGCGCGTACCTGCTGGGCATCCTCGGCGGCGCGGCGGTCGAGGGCCGCGGACTGTCGTTCAAGGCCAGGACGCTACTGCCGGTGGCCTTCGCGACCATGCACCTCAGCTGGGGATTCGGCTTCCTGACCTCACCGCGCTCGCTGGCCCGAAGAGTGATCGCCAGCGTCGGCCCGTCCTCCAAGGACGTGCTCTCGAAGACCGGCTGATTCGTTTCGGCACCGCTGTCGTCGGTGCGCATGGCGACAGTCGAGGACGGGCCGGGTACGGCCCGGATCGAGCCGGACGCGGACGCCGGCGAACGGGCCGCGACCGGCGCCGGGGTGACGGTCGGCCGCCGGGCCCCGGTCGGGGTCGACGCCGTGGTGCACCGGGACGTCCCGGACTTCGCCCTGGTCGCCGGTGTCCCGGCCCGCCGGACCGGCTGGGTCGGCCGTCCCCGGCGAGCCGCTGCGGCCCGCCGGGGACGGCCGCTGGGAGCGCCCGCGGAGCGCCGAGCGGTACTGCGGGGAGGGCGGAACCCTTCTGCTCCCGCAGGGGCCTGTCGTCGTTACTTGGCGCAGACGTCGGTGTCGTCCGCCTGCACCCGCTGGAGGTCCTCGGGGGCCTCGGTGGGCACCTCCGCAGGGTTGGCGGGGGCGGCCAGCACGTCCTTGCCGAGCACCAGCAGCAGCCCGCCCTTCGGGTCCGGCTTCGTGGCCGGCCGGACGGCGTCACCGGGCAGGCCGAGGGCGGCGGCCAGGGCGTAGGCCTGGGCCTCCTGGCCGGTCGGGTAGGACACCGTGGTGGTCTCGGCGAGCGGTGCGTCGCTGCCCACGGCGGCCTTGTCGAAGCCCTTCGCCCGGAGCTTCTCCACCGTCGGCCCGGACTGCCCGCGCTTGCCGCTGCCGTTGCGCACCGTCAGCTGGATGCCCTTGGTGGCGGGGGCCGGGGTGGTGGTGGTCGGCGACGCGGGCGCGGCGCCGGTGGCCGGGGCCTCGGGGGCGGGCGGGGCGGCAGTCTCGGTCAGCGAGCGGTCGCCCGCGATCATCGCGAACAGCTGCTGGGCGTCCGGCTGCTTGAGCACCAGCCGGTTCTCGTCCTTGGGGTCGTCCAGGACGGGGACGGTGGCGAAGGTGATGTTCTTGGTGTCCACCTTGCTGATGTCCAGCGCGAGGTCCTTGAGCTTGTCCACGCTGCCGATGCCGGAGTCCACGGTGAGCGCCTTGGTGGCGGCGTCCGCGAGCTTGTAGAGCTTGGTCGGGCTGGTCAGGGTGTCGTCGCTCTTGATCTTGCGGATCATCGAGCTGATGAACTGCTGCTGGAGCGGGATCCGGGTGAGGTCGCCGCCCTGGCCGACCGCGTGCCGGGTGCGGACGAAGGCCAGCGCCTCGTCGCCCTCGATCACGTGCCGCCCCTTGGTCATCTTGAGGTGGGAGCCCGAGTCGTCGATGTCCTTGGCCGCGCAGACCTCGACCCCGCCGACCGCGGTGGACAGGGTCTTCACCGCCTCGAAGTTGACCTGCACGAAGTGGTCGACCCGGATGCCGGTGGTCTTCTCGATGGTCTTCCAGGTGCAGCCCGCGTCGCGCCCCTCCTGGCCGAGGCTGTTGTTGAACATGTCCCGGGCCGAGCCCTGGATCTTCTTCCCCTGGGCGTTCAGGCACTCCGGGATCGGCACCATCAGGTCGCGCGGGAGGCTGACCACCGTCGCGTTGGAGCGGTCCTTGGCGATGTGGAACAGCAGGGTGGTGTCGGCGTGCCCGGTGCTGCCCTCGTCGCCGTACTCCCGCCCGAGGCCCTCCCGGCTGTCCGTCCCGATCACCAGGATGTTCAGTGCGTCCCCGGCGGCCGGGGGGCGCTCGGACTCGTCGCCCAGCTGGACCTTGACCGAGGTCAGGTTGTCGTTGAAGTGCCGGTACAGGTAGTACGCCCCGCCGCAGCCCGCGACCATCACCAGGGCGCCCGCCCCGGCCGTCCACTTGACTGCCCGGCGGCGCCGGTTGCGCTTGGCGAGCGCGGCCGCCCGCCGCCGGCCGTCCCGGCGGCCCTCCGCGGCCGGCGCCTCGGGCGCTTCGGCGGCCCGGCGGCGCTGCCGGGGGACGCCGGGGGCCGGGTCCACCCGGTACCGGCCGGCTTCCGGTTGCTCCTCGTGCACGGGGGTTCCCTACCTTCGACCGGTCACGGCTACGGACCACCCGTACGGACGGGCCGATCCGGACACAGTAGACGAGCCGAACGGGGGAGTCGTTCCCGATGTGATCTGCGCCATGTTCCGGCAGTGCGGAGGCAAATAGCGCTCGCGGCCGAGCAATTGCGGAAGCACCAGGAGTGGTCGGCGGCGCCGGCCGGAGCTCCCGAGGGGGCTCCCAGGGGCGGTCGGCTCAGGGCGCGACGCAGGCTTCCACGTCGGCGGTGCGTCCCTCGAAGGTGGGCGAGGCGTCCGTCGTGGGTGATGCGTCCGCCGCCGCCACCTCGGCCTCCGGTTCCGTTCCGGTGCCCGCCTCCGGGCCCGCCGCCGTTCCCGGCGAGGGTTCCGCCCCCTGGACCGGGCCGGGCGAGGCCGTGACCCCGGGCGGCCGGACGGCGACCGGCTGGTCGTCCCGCAGCGCCGCGAACAGCTGGCCGGTCTGCGGCTGCACGAACTCGTCCCGGTCCGAGTCGTAGCGGTACGGGCGGCGCGGTGCGGTCAGGAGGGCCACGTCCGCCGAGGGGATGCCGCGCAGGTCCCGGGTGAGGTCGTACAGCGCGCCGAGCGAGGACAGCCCGCCGTCCGCCTGGACCGAGGAGGTCGCGGCGTCCAGCACCGGCCACAGCTTCGCCGGGTTCAGCAGCACTCCCTGCGACTGCACCTTGCGGACCAGCGAGGCCAGGAACTGCTGCTGGCGGCCCATGCGTTGGGTGTCGCTGCCGTCGCCCAGGCTCTCCCGGGCCCGGACGTAGCCGAGCGCCTGCTCGCCGTGCAGGCTCCGCCGGCCGGCCGGCAGGTCGAGCATGGCGTCCTTGTCGTGGATCGGCTGAGGCACGCACACCTCGACCCCGCCGATCGCGTCCACCATCGCCTTGAAACCGCTGAAGTCGAGGATCACGTAGTGGTCGATCCTGATGCCGCTCAGCTGCTCGACGGTCCGGATCGAGCAGGCCGGACCGCCCGTCTGGAAGGCCTGGTTGAACTGCATCAGCGCGGGCTTGCTGCGGGCGCCGTCCGGCTGCTCGCAGGCGGGGACGGCGACCATGACGTCGCGCGGGACGGAGACCGCGGTCGCGCGCTTCCGGTCGGCGGCCAAGTGCAGCAGGATCGTGGTGTCCGAGCGCTGGCCGCCCGCCTCACCGCCGTACGCGCCGTTCGCGCCGGAGCGGTCGTCGCTGCCGATCAGCAGGAGGTTCTCGGCGCCCTGCGCTCCGGCGGTGCGGGCCGGCCGCTCGGCCTCCAGCTCGGCGAGCAGCCGGTCGGTGGCCGAGTCGGTGCGGATGTTGCCGTCCAGCTTGCGGTAGGCGACCCAGAGCAGCGCCCCGGTGGCGACCAGCAGGAACGCGCCGGCGCAGGCGGTGGCCGTCAGCCACCGCCGGCGACACCGCCGACGCCGGTGTCCGGTCGCGCCCGCAGGGGCGTCCGTCGGCGGGCCGTCCTGTGCGGGGCCGTTCTTCGGGGGAGGGGCGGTCGGGGGGTGCTCGGTGTCATCCTCGGCCATGGCAGCGATCCCTACCCGCCAGGGCCGGGCCGGGGGTTAGCCGAGGCGCAGCGTCACCCGTTCGGATTCCGTTCGCTTCTCCCACTGCCCGGCGTCCAGCGCCTGCGAGTTGCGGCACAGCACCACCGAGGCGCCGGCCGCCAGCGGCGCCAGCAGACCGGCCTCCAGGCCCGCCCAGTCGTCGTACGGGAGGGTGGACAGAACCCGGTCGCCGGGCTTCAGGCCGAGCCGCACCGCGCCCTCCCGGGCCAGTGCCACGGTCTGCTCGCCCGTCAGCTTCAGCGGCAGCCCGTCCACCGCGGTCTCCAGCGCCTGCCCGTCCGGGGCGACGGGGGAGTACGGCGCGAAGCGGTCGCCCTGGCCGGGCACCTCGGCGGCGTAGTCGAGGAAGCCGTCCGGGCGCTGCGGGAAGCGGCCGCCGAGCGGGCGCAGCGCGAGCGCGACCCGCTCGCCCTCGCAGGCCTGGGCGGCCTCCAGTCCGTCCGGGCCGCTGACCACCAGGTCGGCGGCGGCCGGGTCGCCGCTCGGCACCGCCGTCACCCCGACCGACCAGCAGGCCAGCAGCCAGACGGCGCTCTGCCAGTGGGCGGGCAGCAGCAGTGCCGCCCGGTCGCCGGGGCCGGCGTTCAGCTCGTCCTGGAGGAGGTTGGCGGTCTTGGCCACCCAGTTGTCGAAGGTGCGGGCGGACAGCTCCACCCGTTCGCCGGTGGCGTCGTCGTAGAAGGTGACCAGCGGGGCCGCGGGATCGACCGAAGGGGTGCCGCCGCGCAGGAATGCGTGCAGCAGCTCGACGGGGGTGCGGGCATCGGCAGCGAAAGGCGCAGTCATGGTGCGCCCCAGCCTACGGCCTTCGGGTGGGAGGCCGGGAGGGGCGTCCGAACGGGCGCGGAGCGGCGTGCGGGCGGTCCGGTTTGCCGCGACGATCCGTCTTATGCGCCTCTCACTCCCAGCCGCCCTGCTCGCCGGCTGCACCACTGCCCTCCTCCTCCAGCCCGCCGCCACCGCGACCCCCGAACCGATACCGCAGCGCCGTGACTTCGCCGGCGGCGGCTCGACCACCTCCCTCCCGCTGCCCGCCGGGTTCGGCCTCGCCCCGCGCGGCACCGATCCGTTCGAACTCCTCGGCCTCGGCTGGGACGGCCCGGCGGACGCACTCGCCGGCGCGGTGGTCCGGGTCCGCACCCGGGACGCGGCCACCGGCCGCTGGACGGACTGGCACCGGCTGGAGGCCGATTCCACGGACGGCCCCGACCACGCGGTGCGCGGCGCCACCGCCCCGCTGTGGACCGGCCGCAGCAACGGCGTCGCGGTCGAGGTCCGGCCCGGGCCCGCCGGAGTGCCGCCCGGGCTGCGGCTCGACCTCGTCGACCCGGGGAACGGCGCCGCCTCGACCGCCGTAGGGGTCCTGCCCGCGGAGCCGCCGAGGGCGTTGTCCGAGCCTCAGACGGGGTCGTCCGCGGAGCCGCCGGCGGGGTCGTCCGCCGAGCAGCCCAAGGGCCAGGCTCCGCGCCCGGCGATCGTCACCCGGGCCGGCTGGGGCGCCGACGAGTCACTGCGCGACCCGGACTTCGTGTACACCGGCCCGGTCCGCGAGGTCTTCGTCCACCACACCGACAGCGCCACCGACTACGCCTGCGGCGACGCACCCCGGGTGATCCGGGCGATCTACCAGTACCACGTGACGACCAACGGCTGGCGGGACGTCGGCTACAACTTCCTGATCGACCGCTGCGGCACCGTCTACGAGGGCCGGGCTGGCGGCGTCGAGCGGCCCGTCCACGGGGCCCACACCCTCGGCTTCAACACCGACTCCGCCGGCATCGCCGCGATCGGCACCTACGTCGACGACCAGCCGACCCAGCCCCTCCTCGACGGCCTCGCCGCCATCGCCGCCTGGAAGCTCGGCCTCACCGCCCAACCCGCCGACGGCCGCACCAAGCTCACCTCCGGTTCCTCCGCCAGCCGCTACCCCAAGGGCACCGTCGTCGACTTCGACGCCGTCTCCGGCCACCGTGACGCCGTCGCCACCGAATGCCCGGGCTCTGCCCTCTACGCCCGACTCCCCGACCTGCGCGCCACGGCGGCCGGCCTCCAGGCCTCCTGACCTCCGCCGCGTCCGCCCCTTCCTCCCCAGGTCCCCGAGCCCTCCCTCCCCCACGTCCCTCCTTTCCTGCGTCCCTCCTTCCCCGCGTCCCGACAGGGGCGCGGGGAACCGCGCGTTGTGGAAGACGACTCGGGCCGCTCGATCCCCGGTGCCCGGTTGCCGCCCCTCCCGGTCCGTCCGACCCCCCGCGTATCGTTCATGTCCGGAGGCGACACAGGAGGCGACAGCGGTGGAAGCAGTACGGCGCTGGCGCCCGGCCTTCCCGCTGGACGTCGCCCGCACCCTGCTCCCGCTGCGCCGCGGCCCCGCGGACCCGGCGTACCGCAGCACCGGCGACGGCGCCGTCTGGCGCGCCTCCCGCACCCCGGCCGGCATCGGTACCCTGCGCGTGCTGCCGCGTCCGGCCGCC
Organism: Kitasatospora sp. NPDC057542; assembly: GCF_042801945.1. Classification (NCBI taxonomy): domain Bacteria; kingdom Bacillati; phylum Actinomycetota; class Actinomycetes; order Kitasatosporales; family Streptomycetaceae; genus Kitasatospora; species Kitasatospora sp. NPDC057542. Next base: position 17,677 of record NZ_JBHVFE010000069.1, on the reverse strand, counting down.
GGCGAGGTGGAGGCGAGCGCCTGGGGTCCGGGCGCGGACTGGCTCCTCGACCGACTCCCCGCCCTGCTCGGCGCCGAGGACGCCCCGGAGGCCCTGGTCCTGCCGCCCGGCCCGCTGCGGGACGCCCAGCGCCGTACCGCCGGAGTCCGGCTGACCAGGACCGGCCTGGTGCTGGAGTCGCTGGTCCCGGCGATCCTGGAGCAGAAGGTCACCACCGACGAGGCCTACCGCGCGTGGCGCATCCTGCTGCGGGACTTCGGCACTCCGGCGCCGGGCCCGGCCGAGGGCATGCGGGTGGCGCCGTCGGCCCGCGAGTGGGCCATGGTGCCGAGCTGGGAGTGGCACCGGGCGGGCGTGGATCCCAAGCGCTCCGCGACGATCATGCGGGCGGTCCGGCTGGCGCCGCGGCTGGAGGCGGCCTCGGCGATGGGCCACGAGGAGGCCTTCGCCCGCCTCACCACGGTTGCGGGCATCGGGGTCTGGACGGCCGCCGAGACCCTGCAGCGCAGCAACGGCGATCCGGACGCGGTGTCGGTCGGGGACTTCCACCTGCCCAACCTGGTCGGCTGGGCGCTGGCCGGCCGCCCCCGCAGCGACGACGCCCAGATGCTCGCCCTGCTGGAGCCCTACCGCCCCCAGCGCCACCGCGTCTGCCGCCTCCTGCTGTCCACCGGCGCCCGCGCCCCCCGCTACGGCCCCCGCCTGACCCCCAACGACCACCGCAACCGCTGAGGTGCTGCTCGTCGTGAAGGCGGGCAACCGCCGCGAGACCTGCCGAAGCCTCTGATTCCTACCGCACCTCGATGAAGGCGTCGGCCCCGCGTTCGGGGCGGGCCTTCGGCGGCTCCGCGGGGCGGCCGACGGCGACGGCGCCCATCGGGTCCCAGCTGTCCGGGAGGTCCAGCGCGGCCCGTACTGTGTCGCGGCAGAACATGGTGGACGAGACCCATGCGGAGCCGTAGCCCTCGCCGGTGAGGGCGACCAGCAGGTTCTGCACGGCGGCGCCGGCGGCGACGGTGAACATCTCCCGCTCGGCGGTGGCCCGGCGCGGGTCGGGGTAGTCGTGCGAGCCGTCCATCACCAGGCAGGGCACCACCAGGTACGGCGCGTCGCGCAGGACGTTGCCGCGGGCGGTGCGCCGGGCGATCTTCGCCTCGTCCCAGCCGTCGAGTTCGCGCAGGTCGCGCTGCCAGGCGGCGAGCATCGCGTCGAGCAGCCGTACCCGGGTGTCGGGCGACTCCAGCAGTACGAACCGCCACGGCGTGGTGTGGTGCGGGGCGGGCGCGGTGACGGCGGCGGCGACGGCTCGTCGGACGGCGGCCGGATCGACCGGCTCGGCGGTGAAGGAGCGGACGGTGCGCCGCAGGGTGACGGCCTGCCGCAGTGCCTCGGAGGTGCCGAGCCGGAACATGTCGTCCACGGCGGGCCGGACCAGCGGCCGGGCGCCGGCGCCGTCCTCGGCGGTGACCAGGTGCCCGAGTCCGCGCACGACCGCCACCGGAACGCCGGTGGCCTTGCCCTTCACCAGGTCGGCGGCGGCGGCGAGTTCGTCGGCGGTCGCGGTGACGGTCAGCTCCAGCCGGTTGCCGTGGCTGTCGGTGCGCCCCCGGTGGTCCTCCAGGACGGCGAGCCCGGCGGCGCCGATCGCGACGTCGGTCAGGCCGTTGCGCCAGGGCCGTCCGAAGGTGTCGGTGACGACGACGGCGAGCCGGCGGCCGGTGAGCTGCTGGAGCCGGGCCCGCAGCACCCGGGCGGAGGCGTCCGGGTCCTCGGGCAGCAGCAGCACGGTGCCGGGGGCGGTGTTGGAGGCGTCGACGCCGGCGGCGGCCATGACGAAGCCGTTGCGGTTCTCCACGATCCGGGCAGGCCCGCGCCGGGCGACCACCCGGACGGACTCGGCGTCGATCGCGGCCTCGCGGTCGGCGGCGTGCAGCAGCCGGCCCTCGGCCTTGCTGACGATCTTCGAAGTGACCAGGAGGATGTCGCCGTCCTGGTACGTCCCCGCCTTGGCGATGAGTTCGCCCAGGTCCGCCCCGGCCTCGATCTCGGGCAGCCCCTCGACGCCGAGGATTTCCAGTGTCACTTCCGCACCTGCTCCGCCAGAGCCAGCGCCGTGCGCGCCATCTCGGCGGTGGCCTCGACATCGGTCATCAGCAGCGGGACGGCCCGGCAGGCGATCCCGGCGGCCTCGACGGCGGCCACCGAGGCCTCGTCGGCGGTGTCCACCAGCCACCCGTCGATCAGGCCCACCGGTCGCCCGCCGCCACCCTCGCCCGAGCTGCTCCGCAGCGCTGCCCTGCTGCCGTAGTTCAGCGCGACCGCCTCCGCGGTGGCCTCGACGCCGACGGCGGCGAGCACCTTGTCGGCCATGCCGCGCACCGGCGCCCCACCGATGATCGGGGAGAGCCCGACCACCGGCGCGGGCGCGGCGGCGATGGCCTCCCGGATGCCGGGGACGGCGAGGATGGTGCCGATCGAGACCACCGGGTTGGACGGCGGGAAGAGGATGACGTCCGCTTCGGCGATCGCCTCCAGCACGCCGGGCGCGGGCTTGGCGGTGTCCGCGCCGACCGGGACGATCGCCTCGGCGTCCACCGCGGCGTGCAGCTTGACCCAGTACTCCTGGAAGTGGATCGCCCGGGTGCCCTGCTCGTCGGTGATCCGCACGTGGGTCTCGACGCGGTCGTCGCTCATCGGCAACAGCCGTACGCCCGGCTTCCAGCGCACGCACAGCGCTTCGGTGACCTGGCTGAGGCTGTACCCGGCGGTGAGCATCTGGCTGCGCACGAGGTGGGTGGCGAAGTCCCGGTCGCCGAGCCCGAACCACTCGGGGCCGACGCCGTACTCCTTCATCTCGGCCTTGATGGACCAGGTCTCGTCGGTCCGGCCCCAGCCCTGCTCCTCGTTGATGCCGCCGCCGAGGGTGTACATCACGGTGTCGAGGTCGGGGCAGACCTTGAGGCCGTAGAGGTGGATGTCGTCGCCGGTGTTGCCGATGACGGTGATCTCGTCCTGCGGTCCGACCGCCGCGCGGAGTCCGCGCAGGAAGCGCGCTCCGCCGATTCCGCCTGCCAGTGCCACGATGCGCATGGGTTCATCCTGCCACGGTCCGACTTTCCGTCAGCCCGTGATCAGTGCGACTCGGCCTGTGCCTGCTGCTCCGGGTGCTGCTCGGGGACGGCGGTGGCGCCGTACTGGTTCATCTCGGTCAGGCCCGGGGCGTAGAGGTGGATGGAGACGGCGGGTTCGAGCGCGCCGTTGACGACCTCGTGCAGGTAGCCGGAGGAGAACACCCGCTGCCGGCCGGGCCGCAGGGTGCGGGCGATTGCGCCGCCGGGGGTACCCCCGGCCGAAGGCTGGGGGAGGGTGAGGGAGCGCTCGATCAGCTCGCCCTTGACGACGCTCATCACGCCGGAGGACTCGCCGTGGTCGTGGAAGCCGCTGGACTGGCCGGGCAGCCAGCTGAGCAGCCAGACCTCGTAGCCGGGGCCGGTCTCCAGCCGGGCGTACCAGCGGGTCAGCGCGTCGTAGCGGACCAGCGGCTCCCAGCGGGCGCGGTCGGCGGCGATCTCGCGCACCAGCCGGGCGTACGCGGCGACGGTGGCGGGGTGGGCCGGCAGGTCGGTGCGGGCCAGGTGCGGGAAGGCGAGCGGGTCGCCCGCGATGGAGACGTCGCAGAGGCCGTCGGCCCACTGGGGGGTCCGGGCGCCGGTGGGGCCGCCGGTACGGACGGTGGCGGGGCCACGGCGGGCGAGCTTGTTGCGGTCGCGGTTCCGCTTGCGGATGCGGATCATGCGCACGGGAGTCGTCCTCGGAAGTGTCGGCTGGTTCGTCGGGATCAGCCGGATCCGGGATGTCCTGGGGCGGGAATCGCGGGCGGCCTCTGTGCTTCCTGGGGCGGCGCGCGGTGGGACGCGGGCGCCTAGATACAGCAGGAACAGAGGCGACAACAAGAGTTCACGGCACGGCGGAGGGTGGAACCGCTCCGGGGGCTGGCGAACTCTGACATGGAAGCAAGGACACCGCATTCGCAGGGCCGGTGTCAAACCGAAGGATGCGGCATTCGAGTGGGTTAGGTCCGGATCTTGCCCGGATGGGGTGATTCATCACTCTCTATGTTTCGATGGGAAGATCGTCGGGAAGGCAGGCCGATGACCGGCCTGTGGCGGTGACCGGACGTCACTTGGTGAATGGTTGCGGATGATTCGGCACCGTTCAGGACCTTGAGGCAGAAGGTCCGGTGTGTCCGAATATGTACACTATTCGTAACGGCTTGGTGCCAGGGAGTGAATCCCGGCCCCAATACCAGAGCTCGGCTTGACTGGGCCAGAGTGACGCAACTGTAATTTCACTCGTGTCGTCAGCCGCAGGAGGCAACGGCAACCACGGGGACGCCAAGTAGGGGCAGAGGAGGCGCGCCACATGAGCGAGCTCTTTGAGCTGTTGATCGGGGACGGCATCGCGGAGGACGAGGAGGAACTCGGTTGGCAGGAGCGCGCGTTGTGCGCCCAGACCGACCCCGAGTCCTTCTTCCCCGAGAAGGGCGGCTCGACCCGCGAGGCCAAGAAGGTCTGCCTCGCCTGTGAGGTCCGCTCGGAGTGCCTGGAGTACGCCCTCGCCAATGACGAGCGCTTCGGCATCTGGGGCGGCCTCTCCGAGCGCGAGCGCCGTCGGCTCAAGAAGAGCGCGGTCTGACCGGGGCGGCCCCCGGCCCCGTTGACCCTTCGACAGCGACGGACAGCCGCACAGCCGTACGGGCGCCTCACCGCGATGGTGGGGCGCTTTCGTGTTCCCGGAGCCCCCTTCACCGCCTCCGCACGCACACCCCGGACGAGGCGGCCACCCGGAGCCGTTAGTGTGGTGCGCCATCCGGTTGCCGTTCACCGGCTGTGTCCACCGAGAACTGGGGCCCGCGCACTCGATGACCGTCTACAGCCACCAGAGCGGCTTCACCGCTTCCCGGCCGCCCGCCTACCCGCGCCACCTGGTCACCGCCGTGATCGTCTCGCACGACGGTGCCCGCTGGCTCCCGCAGGCCCTGGCCGGCCTGCTCGGTCAGGACCGCCAGGTCCAGCGGATCCTCGCGGTCGACACCGGATCCACCGACAACTCTCCGCAACTGCTCGCGGACACCCTCGCCGACTGGCTGCCCGACAGCGGCCCGCTGGTCCTCGGCCGCCGGGCCGGCTTCGGCACCGCCGTCGCCGAGGCCGTGTTCAACAGCCCGCCGCTGCGCCCCGAGGACCTGCCGTACCGGCTCGACCCCTCCGGCTACGACCCGGTCACCGGCGGCTGGGACGACTTCGGCGACCCGCTCGCCCAGGAGGACGACCTCGGCCGCGGCGGCCCGCGCGAGACCCGGCCGGTCGAGTGGCTCTGGCTGCTGCACGACGACTGTGAGCCGCAGACCGACGCGCTGCGCCGACTGCTCCAGGTCGCCGACTCCACCCCCAGCGCCGCCGTGGTCGGGCCCAAGCTGCGCAGCTGGTACGACCGCCGCCAGCTGCTGGAGGTCGGCGTCACCATCGCCCGCTCCGGCCGCCGCTGGACCGGCCTCGACCGCCGTGAGCAGGACCAGGGCCAGCACGACCAGGTCCGCCCGGTGCTCGCCGTCTCCAGCGCCGGCATGCTGGTGCGCCGGGACGTCTTCGAGGAGCTCGGCGGCTTCGACAAGGCCCTCCCGCTGATGCGGGACGACACCGACTTCTGCTGGCGGGTCAACGCCGCCGGCCACCGGGTGGTGGTAGCCCCCGACTCGGTGCTGCGGCACGCCGAGGCGGCCAGCCGCGAGCGCCGCGCGATCGACTGCGGTCCCTCCCACCCGCACCGGATGGACAAGGCCGGCGCGGTCTACACCCTGCTCGCCAACTGCAAGGGCGCGCTCTTCCCCTACGTCCTGCTGCGGCTGGTGCTCGGCACCCTGGTGCGGGCCGTGACCAACCTGCTCGGCAAGGACCCGCGCCAGGCGTTCGACGAACTCGCCGGCCTCGGCCACGAACTCGTCCGCTTCCCGAGGCTGATGGCCTCGCGCAAACGCCGCGCCCGGTCCAGGGCGGCGGACGCCCTGGACGACCGCACGCTCTTCCCGGCCCCCGGCGCCACCACCCGGCTGGCGGTCGAGGGCGTCATCGGCTCGCTCGGGATAGGGGGCGGCGACGACACCGGCGGCCGGCACGGCTCGGCCGAGGCCGGCGGTGACGAGGACGCCGAGGACCTGGTCGTCGAGCAGTTCGCGCTGGTCAAGAAGCTCGCCCGGCGCCCGGCGCCGGTGCTGTTCGCGGCCCTGCTGGTGTTCGCCCTGGTCGCCTGTCGCAGCCTGCTCGGCAGCGGGGAGCTGTTCGGCGGCGCCCTGCTGCCCGCGGCCGACGGCGCCGGCGGCCTCTGGTCGATGTACGCGGACGCCTGGCACCCGGTCGGCACCGGCTCCACCGCCGCCGCACCGCCGTACCTCGGTGTGCTCGCGGTGCTCTCCTGGCTGCTGTTCGACCACGCCGACCTCGCGCTCACCCTGATCGTGGTGCTCGCCGTCCCGCTGTCCGCGGTCAGCGCCTACCTGGTGTCCCGGCCGCTGCTGGACTCCAAGCTGGTCCGCGCCTGGGCCAGCGCCACCTACGCGCTGCTGCCCGCCGCGACCGGCGCGCTCGCCCAGGGCCGGATCGGCACCGCCGTGCTCGCCGTGCTGCTGCCGCCGCTGGCCCGCGCAGCCGCCATCGCGGCCGGCCTCGGCATCCGCGACGAGAGCGCCGCCAAGGGCGCCCGCCCGGGCTGGCGCCCGGTCTGGATGACCGTCCTGCTGCTCACCCTGGCCACCGCCTTCGTCCCGATAACGTGGGCGCTCGCGGTGCCGCTCTGCCTGGCGATGCTGGTCGTCGCGGTGCTGCGCGGCGGCGCCTTCGGCTCCGGCGGTACGGCGCTGCGGCTGCTCGGCCTGCGCGTCCTGGTGATCCTGGCCGTGCCGGTCGCGGTGCTGGCCCCGTGGTCGCTCAAGGTGCTGTCGCACCCGCAGTGGCTGCTGCTGGAGGCCGGGCTGCCCGGCCTGCACAGCACCGGTGCGAGCGCGGCCGGCCTGCTGCTGGTCAACCCGGGTGGCGCCGGAGTGCCGCCGATCTGGCTCTCGGCGGGTGTCGTGCTGGCCGCGCTGGCCGCGTTGCTGCGCGCCGACCGCCGGCGCGCGGTGCTCGCCGCCTGGGGCGCGGCCGGTGCCGGCCTGGTCTTCGCGGTCGCGGTGGCGGGCACCTCCGTCACCCCGGCCTCCGGCGGCCCGGCGGTGCCCGCCTGGGCCGGCCCGGCCACCCTGATCGCCGGAATCGCTCTGCTGGCCGCCGCCGCGATCGGTGCCGACGGCGCCAACGCCCGGGTGGCCGGGATCGCCTTCGGCTGGCGCCAGCCGGTGGCCGCCCTGGTGGTGGCCGCGGCCGTGCTGGCTCCGCTGGGCACCGGACTGTGGTGGGCGCTGACCGGCGCCGGCGGTCCGCTGCACCGCGGCCAGGCCGACCAGGTCCCCGCGTTCATCGCGGAGGAGGCCGGCACCACCGACCGGGCCCGCACCCTGGTCGTCACCGGGGAGAAGAACGGCGCCGCGGTCCGCTACACCGTGCTGCGCGGCGCGGGTCTGACGCTCGGCCAGGCCGAGTCCACCGTCGACCCGGCGACCGGTACCCAGGACGGCCTGAACAAGGTGGTCGGCAGCCTGCTGGCCGGCTCCGGTGCCGACCAGGCGAGTGCCCTGGCCGGCTACGGCATCGCCTACGTGCTGGTCCAGCAGCCGGTGATCGACGTCTTCAAGGACGTCCTGGACACCACCCCCGGCCTGGTCAAGGCCAACCAGGACGGCGCCGCCGCGCTCTGGCAGGTCAACGGCACCCCCGCGGTCCGCGCGGTGATCACCGCCCCGGGCGCCAACCCGGTGGTCGTCCCGTCCGGGGCCCGCGACCTGTCCGCCACCGTCCCGGCCGGCCCGGACGGCCGGGTGCTGCGGCTCGCCGAGTCCGCCGCCCCGGAGTGGAAGGCCACCGTGGACGGCACCGCACTGGAGTCCACCACGGTCGACGGCTGGGCCCAGGGCTTCAAGCTCCCGGCCGCCGGCGGCAAGCTGACCGTCACCCGGGAGGGCGGCGCCGCCCACACCGGCTGGATCTGGGCCCAGGTGCTGCTCGGCCTCACCGTCCTGGTGCTGGCCCTGCCCGGCCGCCGCAGCCACAAGGACGACGACCTGCCCGAGGAGGTGGTGGCCGCCGCCGCGCTGGCCGCCGCCGCCCAGGCGCAGGCCCCGGCCCCCGGCAGCCGCCGGGCCCGCCGGATGGCCGAGCGCGGCGAGGGCGGCGAGGGCGCCGAGGGCGGTGCCGAGGAGTCCGGGGTGTACGACAAGCCGGGCGCGATCCCGGCGCAGTCGACCGGCGAGCCGGTGACCGGAGCCGTCCAGGCGGCCGCCGCCGTCCAGGACGCCGAGCAGTACGCCGACCCGTACCAGGCGTACCAGCAGGCCGACCCGTACAGCTACGACCAGTACGCGGCCCAGCCGCCGGTCGCCGCGCCGTACGGCGGCCAGGGGTACGACGCCCACGGGTACGACAGCCAGCAGGGCTACGAGCAGCCGTACCAGCCCGAGCAGCAGTCGTACGGCTACGACGCCCACGGGTACGACGGCCGCCGGCAGCCGGACCAGCAGCCCTGGCTGCCCGGCCAGCAGCAGGGCGAGCCCTACTACGACCCGAACGACCCCAACGGCCCCGGCCGGTACCCGCACCAGCACGGATCGGGGAGCTGACCCGCGATGAAGAAGCCCGCATTCAGGAAGAAGTCCGGCGCCGGCGAGGCCGCCGAGCCGGCCGGGCCCGCCTCCGCGGCGGAGCCGTCCGGGCAGGCCCCGGCCGCCCGCCCCGGCCGCAGCCGGTTCGCCGGGGGGGCCGGAGCCGCCGGCGGCGCGGCCAGGACCACCCCGTCCCTGCTCGCCGCGGCCGTGGTGCTCGCGGCGGTGTTCGGGATCGCCGAGCTGCGCCCGCCGGCCGCCCCGGCCAAGGCGGCCGCCGGAGCCGCCCCGACCACCGCGCAGGTCGAGCGGACGTCGGCGGTCTGCCCGCAGCCGATCCAGGGCCTGACCGGCTCGACCACGCTCACCGCCTACACCCCGCCCGGGACGGGCTCCGCCACCGGCGGGGCCGGCTGGCTCTCCGACGCGGCCGCACCCGCCGTGCCCGCCGCCCAGCCGACCGCCGCCCCGGCCACCCCGCCGGCACCCGCCGCCCCGGCCCCGACCGGCTCGGGCGCCCCGAGCGCCCCGGCCCAGGACAAGAACGCGGCGCCCGCCGACGCCCGGCTGACCGTGTCCAAGCCCGGCACCCCGGCCACCGGCCCGGCCGGCAACAGCGACGCCGCGCCCGGCACCGGGGCCGTCGCCACCGGCGCCCTCGCTCCCGGCTTCACCGTCACCCAGACCACGGTGGTCACCGAGCAGCGCGGCCTCGGCCTGTCCGGCCTCACCTGCACCCCGGCCGGGACCAGCTTCTGGTTCGCCGGGGCCAGTACCGCCGGCGACCGGGTCGACTACCTCAGCCTGGTCAACACCGAGTCCGCCGCCGCGGTGGTGGACATCAAGCTCTACGGCGACAAGGGCCTGATCGACAACGACGCCGCCAACGGGATCACCGTCTCGCCCGGCAGCTCCCAGGCCATCCTGCTGTCGACCCTCAGCAAGGGCGCGGTCGCCGACCTCGCGGTGCACGTGGTGGTGCGCTCCGGGCGGGTCGGCGCCGCGCTGCACGCCGCCGACGGCGGCAAGGGCGCCGACTGGGTCCCTGCCTCGGCCGACCCGTCCCCCACCCAGGTGCTGCCCGGTCTGCCCGCCGACACCGCCTCCGCCCGCCTGGTGGTCTGGGCACCGCCGGAGGACGACGCCGACCTGAAGATCCAGCTGTCCGGCAAGAACGGCTGGTTCAGCCCGGCCGGCAACGAGTCGATCCACGTCAAGGCGGGCATGGTGGCCGCCGTCGACCTCGGCAAGGTCACCCGGGACGAGGTCGCCGGGCTGCGGCTGTCGCCCAGCGACGACAAGCACCGCACCCCGATCGTGGCCGGGCTGCGGATCGACCGGGCGGCGGCCAACGGCAAGACCGACGCGGCCTGGCTGACCGGCAGCAACCCGGTCGGGGCCCGCGCCACCGTCGCCGACAACCGGGCCGGCGCCTCCACCCTCTACCTGACCTCCAGCGGCGAGGCCGCCACCGTCCGGGTCACCGCCTCGGCCGGCAGCGGCGGCGGCACACCGGCCACCAAGGAGGTCCAGCTCCCGGCCGGTGGCACGGTCGCCCTCCCGGCGCCCGAGCCCGCCGGGCTGAACGGCGTCTTCGCCCTCACCGTGGAGACCGTCTCCGGCGGCCCGGTGGTGGCCGCCCGGATGCTGTCCCTGCCGGCCAAGGACGTGCCGATGTTCACCATCCAGGCGCTGCGCGACGACCGCAGCACCGTCAAGGTCCCGCAGGCCGGCCAGGATCCGGGCGTCGTCCTGCGCTGAGCCGGAGCCCGCGCCGGGGCCGACCCCGGCGCGGGCCGTGACCCCTCACCGCCTCCGGGCGCGCCCCTCGGCTCCCGGCTGCTCAGTCCTCGTCGTAGCGCGGGTCGATGGCGTCCGGCGACAGCCCCAGCAGCTCGGCGACCTGCTCGATCAGGATCTCGTGCACCAGCGCCGCGCGGTCCTCCCGGGTCTTCGCCCGGATCTCCACCGGCCGCCGGTACACCACGATCTGGCTCTTGCGCCCCTGCTTGCCCGGCGACACCCGCCCCAGCGGCACGCCGTCCTCGGCGTCGGCGCCGTCCGGCTCGTGCAGCGGAACCTCCTGGACGGCGAACTCCACCTCGATCAACTGCGGCCAACGCCGTTCGAGGCGCTCCACCGACTCGCGCACATAGTCGTCGAACAGTTCGGAGCGGGTGAGCGAGATCGGCACCTGGGGTGGAGCCAGCGGGCCGCGCAGGCCCCTGCCGTGCCGGTCGCGGTGCCGGGGGCGGCGCGCTGGGCCTGTCGATGACTGCGGTGCGGAGCTGTCCATATCACTGCCGAGGGTAGTCCTTGGAGGGTCGGAAGTGGACCACTCCGGCCGGGAATCGCACGGGGTGTTGGATACGCGGCCCCGGCGCCCGGACGGCGACACGGCACCCCCTCCGGGCAGGCGGTCTTCGCTCCCCGGCGGGGAGTGCGGTACCGTCCACCCTCGTGAGCTCTGTACGTCGTTGTTCGCGGACCGCGTGCGGCCGGCCGGCCGTCGCGACGCTGACGTACGTCTACGCGGACTCCACCGCCGTCCTCGGCCCGCTCGCCACCTATGCCGAGCCGCACTGCTACGACCTGTGCGCCGAGCACGCCGAGCGCCTCACCGCCCCGCGCGGCTGGGAGGTCGTCCGGCTCGCCGCCGAGGCCGGCCCGCTGCGCCGCAGCAGCGACGACCTGGAGGCGCTGGCCAACGCCGTGCGCGAGGCGGCCCGCCCGCCGACCACCCGTCAGGGCCGCGGTCCCGAGGGGGAGTCCACCGAGAGCGGCCGCCGCGGCCACCTCCGGGTCCTGCGCTCGCCCGACAACTGAGTCCTCACCCGGCACGGGGCGTTCGCCCGGCCCGGGTACGCTGCCCGTCTACCGTCACCGCGCCGTCGACCGGACGCGCGGTGGTTCCGACATGTCGTGATCAGTCCTAAGACCAGGGTGGAGCCGCAGTGCGCGACCTCAAGCAGCTCGTGAAGGCGTACGACGTCCGAGGCGTCGTCCCGGACCAGTGGGACGAGAGCCTCTCCCGGGCCTTCGGCGCCGCGTTCGTGCGGGTCACCGGCGCGTCCGCGATCGTGGTCGGGCACGACATGCGGCCTTCCTCCCCGTCGCTGAGCCTGGCCTTCGCCGAGGGCGCCGCGGCCTACGGCGCCGACGTGGTGCAGATCGGGCTGTGCTCCACCGACCAGCTGTACTACGCCAGCGGCAAGCTCGACCTGCCCGGCGCGATGTTCACCGCCAGCCACAACCCGGCCCAGTACAACGGCATCAAGCTGTGCCGGGCCGGTGCCGCCCCGGTCGGCCAGGACACCGGCCTGGCCGAGATCCGCGAGCTGGTCGAGTCCTGGACCGCGGAGGACGACACCGTCACCGTCCCGGCCAAGGACGTGAAGCCGGGCGAGCTGTCCGCCCAGGACACCCTGCGCGGCTACGCCGACCACCTGCTGGGCCTGGTCGACCTCACCGCGATCCGCCCGCTCAAGGTCGCGGTGGACGCCGGCAACGGCATGGGCGGCCACACCGTGCCGACCGTCTTCGACGGCCTGCCGGTCGAGCTCGTCCCGATGTACTTCGAGCTGGACGGCACCTTCCCGAACCACGAGGCCAACCCGCTCGACCCGAAGAACCTGGTCGACCTCCAGGCCAAGGTCCGCGAGGTCGGCGCCGACCTGGGCCTGGCCTTCGACGGCGACGCCGACCGCTGCTTCGTCGTGGACGAGTGCGGCGAGCCGGTCTCCCCGTCGGCGATCACCGCCCTGGTCGCCGCCCGCGAGATCGCCCGCGCCCGGGCGGCCGGCGAGAGCGAGCCGACGATCATCCACAACCTGATCACCTCCTGGACCGTCCCCGAGGTGGTCCGCGAGCTCGGTGCCAAGCCGGTGCGCACCCGGGTCGGCCACTCCTTCATCAAGCAGGAGATGGCCGAGACCGACGCCGTCTTCGGCGGCGAGCACTCCGCGCACTACTACTTCCGCGACTTCTGGCGGGCCGACACCGGCATGCTGGCCGCGCTGCACGTGCTGGCCGCGCTCGGCGGGCAGCCCGGCACGCTGTCCGAGCTCACCGCCGAGTACGACCGCTACGCCGCCTCCGGCGAGATCAACAGCACCGTGGCCGACCAGGCCGCCAGCACCGCCGCCGTCCGCGCCGCCTACGCCGGCGGGGAGGGCACCACGGTGGACGAGCTGGACGGCCTGACCGTGGCCGGCCCGGACTGGTGGTTCAACCTGCGCGCCTCCAACACCGAGCCGCTGCTGCGCCTGAACGTCGAGGCCAAGGACCCGGCGAAGATGGCCGAGCTGCGCGACGGCGTGCTCGCCGTCGTCCGCGGCTGAGCGACGCCCGGCCCGGCGAACGCCGCCGGGGGCCCGAGCAGAGCGCCTGACCACGGGCGCCGGTGCCCCGGCCGGTAGGGTTTCCTATCGGCCGGGGCACCTCCGTGCCACCCCCGAACTTTGGAGAGCCCCATGAAGCTCGAATCCTTCCTGCTGGAGATCCTGGTCTGCCCGCAGTGCCGGGCCGCGCTCGCCGAGGGCGGCACCGAGGAGCAGCCCGAGCTGGTCTGCACCGGTGCGGACTGCGGCCTCGCGTACCCGGTCCGCGAGGGCATTCCGGTCCTCCTGGTGGACGAGGCCCGCCGCCCGGCCTAATCCTGGGGAGGAAGCCCCACCCCGACCGCCCGGCGCGCAACGGAGCGCGCGCCCAGGACCGCAGCCGGAGGTTCGCCGCATGCTCGACGACACCCTGCTCGACGACCCGGCCGCCCTCCAGCGCGCCGACCGCGACCGCGCCCTGCTGGCCCTGGCCGGCGCCGGTGCGCGGGTCCGCACCGCGCTGCGGCAGGCGGAGGCGGCCGGCCTCGACCGGCTGCGTCCGGACGGCCGCCCGCGCGCCGTCCTGGTCGCCGGGCACGGCAGCGCGCTGACCGCCGCCGAGATGCTGTCCGCGCTGGCCGGCACGGCCTCCCTGATCACGTCGTTGCCGCCGACCGAGGCGGCCGCGCCGCGCACCGACCGGGCCGGTGCCCCGCCCGCCTTCACCGCCGGCCTCGGCTGGCAGCTGCCCGGCTGGGCCGGCCCGCTGGACCTGCTGGTGATCAGCTCCGCCGACGGCGGCGAGCAGGGCCTGGTCGGCCTCGCCGAGCAGGCGTACGCGCGCGGCTGCGCGATCGTCGTCACCGCCCCGGCCGGCAGCGCGCTGGCCGAGGCCGCGCTGCAGGTGCGCGCGCTGCCGCTGCCGTTCGTCGCCTCGGTGCCGGCCGAGGATCTCACGCCCGTCCGGGCCGCCGAGCCGGACCTGCCGGCCGAGGACCCGGCGGCGCTCTGGTCCCACCTCACCCCGCTGCTGGCGCTCGCCCAGAAGATCGGCCTCACCCAGCTCCCGTACGACGCGCTGCCGGCCGTCGCCGACCTGCTGGACGCCACCGCCGTGCGCTGCCGTCCGGATGCCGCCGCGTACACCAACCCGGCGAAGGGCCTGGCCGCCCGGCTGGCCGGGACGGTCCCGCTGCTGTGGGCCGAGGGCCCGATCGCCGGGGCGGCCGCCACCCGGTTCGCCGCCCAGCTGGCCGACCGGGCCGGGCGGCCGGCGCTGGCCGGACCGCTGCCGCAGGTGCTCACCGCCCACCGCGGCATGTTCACCGGGCAGTTGGGCGCGGGCGTCGACCCGGACGACTTCTTCCGCGACCGGGTCGAGGAGCCGGATCCGCTGCACCTACAGGTCCTGCTGCTGCGGCACGCCCCGGGCGCGCCCGGCGCGGCGGCGGAGGACGAGCAGGACGGCCCGGCCGAGGTCCCGGAGGAGGACGCCGGGCCGCGCAGCTTCGGCGTGGCCCGGGCGCACCGGCTGGCCGCCGCGCACGACGTCCGGCTGACCGAGTACGCGAGCACCCGGCCGGACGCGCTGCACGCACTGGCCGACCTGGTCGCGCTGACCGACTTCGCCGCCGTCTACCTGGGGCTCGCAGCCGCGCAGTCCTGAGACGGCCGGCCGGGCGGAACCTCCCGGCCGGGTACGGTAGGCGCTCGACGACGCCGACCGACCTGTGAGGAAGAGGCATGAGCGAGCGAAGCGAGCTCGTCACTGAAAGGTGCGTGTTGCGCGAAGCGCCCGCCGAGCGTGGCGAGGTGGCCGCATGAGTGCCGAGGGCGGTACCAAGGCACTGATCGCGGCGCTGTCCGCGAACCTGGCGATCGCGGCGGGCAAGTTCACCGCTTTCGGCTTCACCGGTTCCTCCTCGATGCTCGCCGAGGGCGTGCACTCGGTGGCCGACTCCGGCAACCAGGTGCTGCTGCTGATCGGCGGCAAGCGGGCACGCCGGGCGGCCGACGAGGAGCACCCCTTCGGGTACGGCCGCGAGCGCTACGTGTACGGCTTCCTGGTGGCCATCGTGCTGTTCAGCGTCGGTGGCCTGTTCGCGATCTACGAGGGCTGGCACAAGATCAGCCACCCGGAGACGCTGGACTCCTGGGGCTGGGCGGTCGGTGTGCTGCTCTTCGCCATCGCCATGGAGGGCTGGTCCTTCCTGACCGCGATGCGGGAGTCGGACAAGGCCAAGGGCAAGCAGAGCTGGGTGCAGTTCATCCGCACCGCCAAGGCGCCGGAGCTGCCGGTGGTGCTGCTGGAGGACGCCGGCGCGCTGATCGGCCTGGTGCTCGCGCTGTTCGGCGTCGGGCTCACCGTGATCACCGGCGACGGCGTCTGGGACGGCGTCGGCACCCTGTGCATCGGCGCCCTGCTGGTGGTGATCGCCGTGGTGCTCGCCCTGGAGACCAAGTCGCTGCTGCTCGGCGAGTCGGCCTCCAAGGAGTCGGTGCGCCGGATCCGGGAGGCGCTGGTGGACGGCGAGGCCGTCATCCGCGTGATCCACATGCGGACCCTGCACCTCGGGCCGGAGGAGCTGCTGGTCGCGGCCAAGATCGCCGTCAACGCGGAGGACAGCGCCGCCCGGGTGGCGGAGGCGATCGACGCCGCCGAGGAGCGGGTCCGTGCGGCCGTCCCGATCGCCCGGGCGATCTACCTGGAGCCCGACGTCTACAGCGCCGAGAAGGCCGCGGCGGGCGACGACCCGGCCGCCACGCCCGGCGGCCCCGGCCCCGGCGCAGAGCACTGACCCCCAGCCTGGGGCCCGGCTTGAGAGCGGCTCGGACCGGGGGCCGAAATCGGTCATCGGCGGACGGCCGACGGGGCCATCAGTGTAGATTCGTCACCAGAGCCAGAACGTCGCTGCTGATGGCGGTCGATCGGCGGTCCACGCCCGTAGGGTGTGCGCCGGTCGAGGGAGAGAGGTCCTCCGACGGTTTGTGCTGCGCAACGGGAAGCCGGTCCACCACCACGGACCCGGCCGCCTCGGCGTGGCCGTGCACCCGTACGGCCAGACGCACGCGACGCACGCCCGGACCTTGGCCCCACCCCATCAGCGAGGAGCAGACGCATGTCGACCGACATCACCGGTGACTTCAAGGTCGCCGACCTTTCCCTGGCGCCGTTCGGCCGCAAGGAGATCCAGCTGGCCGAGCACGAGATGCCCGGTCTGATGGCGATCCGCGCCGAGTACGCCGAGTCGCAGCCGCTGGCCGGCGCCCGCATCACCGGCTCGCTGCACATGACCGTGCAGACCGCCGTCCTGATCGAGACCCTGACGGCGCTCGGTGCCGAGGTCCGCTGGTGCTCCTGCAACATCTTCTCCACCCAGGACCATGCGGCCGCCGCCATCGCCGTCGGCCCGGAGGGCACCCCGGAGAACCCGCAGGGCGTGCCGGTCTTCGCCTGGAAGGGCGAGACCCTGGAGGAGTACTGGTGGTGCACCGAGCAGGCCCTGACCTGGCCTGACGGCAAGACCCCGAACATGATCCTGGACGACGGCGGCGACGCCACCCTGCTGATCCACAAGGGCGTCGAGTTCGAGAAGGCCGGTGCCGCGCCGGACCCGGCCACCGCGGACAACGACGAGTTCCGGATCATCCTGGAGCTGCTCAACCGCACCCTCAAGGACACCCCGAACAAGTGGACCGAGGTCGCCTCCACCATCAAGGGTGTGACCGAGGAGACCACCACCGGTGTCCACCGCCTGTACGAGATGCACCGTGACGGCAAGCTGCTGTTCCCGGCCATCAACGTCAACGACGCCGTCACCAAGTCGAAGTTCGACAACAAGTACGGCTGCCGCCACTCGCTGATCGACGGCATCAACCGCGCCACCGACGTCCTGATCGGCGGCAAGGTCGCGGTCGTCGCCGGCTACGGCGACGTGGGCAAGGGCTGCGCCGAGTCGCTGCGCGGCCAGGGTGCCCGCGTGATCATCACCGAGATCGACCCGATCTGCGCGCTCCAGGCCGCGATGGACGGCTACCAGGTCACCACCCTGGAGGAGGTCGTCTCGATCGCCGACATCTTCATCACCACCACGGGCAACAAGGACATCATCCTTGCCTCGCACATGGAGAAGATGAAGCACCAGGCGATCGTCGGCAACATCGGCCACTTCGACAACGAGATCGACATCGCGGGCCTGGCGAAGCTGCCCGGCATCGTGAAGACCGAGGTCAAGCCGCAGGTCCACGAGTGGCGCTTCGCCGACGGCCACACCATCATCATGCTGTCCGAGGGCCGCCTGCTGAACCTGGGCAACGCGACCGGCCACCCGTCCTTCGTGATGTCCAACTCCTTCGCCAACCAGACGATCGCCCAGATCGAGCTGTTCACGAAGACCGAGCAGTACCCGATCGGCGTCTACGTGCTGCCGAAGCACCTGGACGAGAAGGTCGCCCGCCTGCACCTCGACGCGCTGGGCGTGAAGCTGACCACCCTGACCCAGGAGCAGGCCGACTACATCGGCGTCCCGGTCGAGGGCCCGTACAAGGCCGAGCAGTACCGCTACTGACCGGTTGACGATCCGACGGCCGGCGCCGTGACTTAAGTGTT
>NZ_JBHVFE010000068.1:0-27321 GCF_042801945.1 Kitasatospora sp. NPDC057542 | reverse complement strand
CGTTCGACGCGAACGTGCGGGCCCCTTCGGGTGTCCGGCTAGCCCACCGAGGAGTAGGCGATGATGCCGCGGCGGAGGCCGTCGACGGCCTTGCGGGCGGTCCTGCGGAGTTCGACGTCCTCGCCGGCGGCGTCCTGGATCTGGCCCAGGACGTCGATCAGCTGCTTGGTCCAGCGGACGAAGTCGCCGGCCGGCATGTCGGCGTCGCGCAGCACCTGGTCGAGGTTGTGGCCGAGCGCCCAGCGGTAGGCGACCCAGGCGAAGCCGAGGTCGGGCTCGCGCTGGCCGACGCCCTCGGCGGTGTTGATCCGGTGCTGCTCCTCCAGGGCGTCCAGGTGCCCCCAGATCCGGACCATCTTGCCGAGCGCCTCCTTGGCCGCGCCCTCCGGCACCCGGGGGGCGCCGGCGTCGTCGGACTGGCGGGCCTCGTACACCAGCGCCGAGGCGCAGGCGGCGAGTTCGGCGGCGGCCAGGCCGTTCCAGACGCCCTCGCGGATGCACTCGGAGGCGAGCAGGTCGAGCTCGCCGTAGAGCCGGCCGAGCCGCTTGCCGTCGTCGGTGACGGTGTCCCCGCTCAGGTAGCCGAGGTCGGTGAGCAGCGCGCAGACCCGGTCGAAGGTGCGGGCGATGGTGTGGGTGCGCGAGCGCATCCGCCGTTCCAGCAGCTCGGTGTCACGGTGCAGCCGGTGGTAGCGCTCGGCCCAGCGGGCGTGGTCCTCGCGGTCGGAGCAGCCGTGGCAGGGGTGCCTGCGCAGCTCGGTGCGCAGCCGGGTGATCTCCGGGTCGTCGGCGGCGGCCGCGCGGCCGCGCCGGAAGCGCTCGGGCTCCAGGTGGCCGGCCTTGGTGCGCAGTGCCGAGGCGAGGTCACGCCGGGACTGCGGGCTGCGCGGGTTGAAGGACTTGGGGATGCGCACGCGCTCGATCGCGGCGACCGGGTGCGGGAAGTCGATCATGGCGAGCCGCTTGACCTGACGCTCGGCGGTGAGCACCACCGGGCGCGGGCCGTCCTGGAAGTCGGGGTGGCGCGGGCCGCCCCGGCCGGAACGGTTGACCGGCGGCAGGCCCGGGTCGAGGACCAGGGCGAGGCCGGCGAACTTCCCGGTGGGGACGTGGATGACGTCGCCCGGCTTGAGCTGCTCGATGGACTCGACGGCGGCCGCGCGGCGCTGGCTGGTGCCCTCGCGGGCGAGCTCGTTCTCGCGGTCCTTGAGCTTGCGGCGCAGCTCCATGTAGTCGTCGAAGTCCCCGAGGTGGCAGGTCATCGACTCGCGGTAGCCCTCCAGCCCCTCCTCGTTGCGCTGCACCTGGCGGGCGATGCCGACCACCGAGC
The DNA here is from genome assembly GCF_042801945.1 of Kitasatospora sp. NPDC057542. Taxonomy (NCBI): domain Bacteria; kingdom Bacillati; phylum Actinomycetota; class Actinomycetes; order Kitasatosporales; family Streptomycetaceae; genus Kitasatospora; species Kitasatospora sp. NPDC057542. The sequence continues at coordinate 25,991 of NZ_JBHVFE010000068.1, read as the reverse complement.
GGTCCGCCTGGAACTGGGCGAAGGAGGTCTCCAGCAGCTCGCGCGAGCGGTGCCGGCCGAACTGGGAGACCAGGTTGACGGCCATGTTGTAGGAGGGCCGGAAGCTGGACTTGAGCGGGTAGGTGCGGGTGCCGGCCAGGCCGGCCAGCGCCTCCGGGTCGAGGCCGCGCTGCCAGAGCACCACGGCGTGGCCCTCGACGTCGATGCCGCGCCGCCCGGCCCGGCCGGTGAGCTGGGTGTACTCGCCGGGGGTGATGTCGGCGTGGGTCTCGCCGTTCCACTTGACCAGCTTCTCCATGACCACCGAGCGGGCGGGCATGTTGATGCCGAGCGCCAGGGTCTCGGTCGCGAAGACGGCCTTGACCAGGCCCTTCACGAAGAGCTCCTCGACCACCTCCTTGAACCGGGGCAGCATCCCGGCGTGGTGGGCGGCGATGCCGCGCTCAAGCCCGTCCAGCCACTCGAAGTAGCCGAGGACGTGCAGGTCCTCGTCCGGGATGTCGGCGCAGCGCTCCTCGACGATCGCCCGGACCTGGGCGCGCTCGGAGTCCTTGTTGAGCCGCAGGCCGGAGCTGAGGCACTGCTGGACGGCGGCCTCGCAGCCGGCCCGGCTGAAGATGAAGGTGATCGCGGGCAGCAGGCCCTCGGCGTCGAGCCGGTCGATGACGTCCACCCGGCCCGGCGTCCAGACCCGGCCGGGACGGCCGTTGGGCATCGAGCGGCCCCGGCCGCGGCCGAAGCGGTCGCGCGGGTTGCGGTCGAGCTCGGAGCGGGCGAGCCGGACCAGCTCGGGGTTGACGGCCTTGCCGGGGTTCTTCAGGTTGTTCTTGGGGCGGCCGTCCCGGTCGGGGTCGGCGAACAGGTCGTACATCCGGTTGCCGGCCATCACGTGCTGCCACAGCGGCACGGGGCGGGTCTCGGAGACGATCACCTTGGTGCCGCCGCGCACGGTGTCCAGCCAGTCGCCGAACTCCTCGGCGTTGGAGACGGTCGCGGAGAGCGAGACGAGGGTGACCGACTCGGGGAGGTGGATGATGACCTCCTCCCAGACCGCGCCGCGGAAGCGGTCGGCGAGGTAGTGCACCTCGTCCATCACGACGTAGCCGAGGCCGTCGAGGGTGCTGGAGCCCGCGTAGAGCATGTTGCGCAGCACCTCGGTGGTCATGACCACCACGGGCGCGTCGCCGTTGACGGTGTTGTCACCGGTGAGCAGGCCGACCTTGGCGGCGCCGTAGCGCTTGACCAGGTCCCCGTACTTCTGGTTGGAGAGCGCCTTGATCGGCGTGGTGTAGAAGCACTTGCGGCCCGCGGCCAGGGCCAGGTGCACGGCGAACTCGCCGACGATGGTCTTCCCGGAGCCGGTGGGGGCGGCGACCAGCACGCCGGATCCGGCCTCCAGCGTCTCGCAGGCCTCCAGCTGGAAGTCGTCCAGCGGGAAGTCGTACAGCTGCTGGAAGCCGTACAGGGCGGTGGCCTGCTCCTGGGCCCGGCGACGGCTGGCCGCGTACGCCTCGGCGGGGCTGAGCTCCCGGTCGTCCTGGAGCTCTGGATCGGGGGTGTTCATCGCCGTCCGGATGTGGTTGGTGTGATCTCGCATCTCAGCGAGAGGTTACCCGGGAGGACTGACATCGATAGCACCGTTTTTCCGTGCGACGAGATCGCTCCCCTCCCAGATCCATAGTTGCAAATGTCTTCAAGTGATCGGTACAGAGTTACGCGCTGGCCGGCGGCGACGTCGCCGACCTGCTGCGGGCCGCCCGGCGAATCCTCACCGGGCTGCTCGCCGACCGGAACCTGCTCCTGGCGGAGCTACAGGCGTCCGGCGACTAGCCCTTCAGCAGCTCCGTCAGCCCCTCCGCCAGCCGCTCGTACTCCTGCGGCCGGTTGTACAGCTGCGCGCTGACCCGCAGCACCCCGCCGCCGGCCCACGGGCGGACGGCGATCCGGGTGCCCAGCCGGTGCCACACCTCGGCCATCAGCGCCTTCACCTGCGGCTCGGTCTCGCCGTACCCGGCCGGCAGCCGGACGGTGCTCATCCACACCCCGGGTGTCGAGGGCAGCGGCGCCAGGCCGGCCCGCTCGGCCAGCACCCCGCCGCCGTACGCGGCGAGGGCGGTGTTGTGGGCGGCCACCGCCGCGTGGCCGAGTCCGCGCAGCAGCTCGAAGCCGGCCGGGGCGGCCAGCCAGGGCGTGTAGTCGCAGGTGCCGCGCCACTCGACGTTGCCGGGGAAGCCCTTGTCGTGCTCCCAGGACAGCGCCAGCGGGCGCACCCGGCCGGTCCACTCGGGGCGGACGGCGAGCACCCCGGTGGCGCGCGGGGCGAAGGCCCACTTGTGCAGGTTGCCGAACCAGAAGTCGGCGTTCGGGTCGATCGGGGCGGGCAGCATGCCGGGCGCGTGGGCGCCGTCCACCACGGTGGTCACGCCGCGGGCGCGCAGGTCGGCGAGCAGGGCCGGGCCGGCCACCAGGCGGGCGGTGGGCGAGGTCAGCTGGTCCAGGATCGCGACGGTGGTGCGCCCGTCCGCTGCGGCGAGCACCGCCTCCCGGACGGCCTGCTCGTCCGGGGCGTCCAGGGGGACGCGGGCCACCACGAGTTCGGCGCCGGTCTCGGCGGCCTTGCGGGCCGCGGCCTGCGTCACCGCGCCGTAGCCGTGGTCGGTGACCAGGATCCGGTCGCCGGGCGCGAACGGGATGGTGTCCAGGGCGATCGCGACCGCCTCGGTGACGTTGGAGACCAGCGCGAGCCGGTCCGGGTCGGTGTCCAGTTCGGAGGCGATCAGGACGCGGGCGGCGGCGATCCGCGCCGGGAGGTCGGCGAAGAAGCCGTCCGGGTCCTGCTCGTGCTCGGTGCGCAGCCGGTCCTGTGCCCGCTGCACCGGGAGGGGCACGGCGCCGAACGAGCCGTGGTTCAGGTGCGCGGTCTGCGGCGACACGCTGAACAGCCCGTCGGCGGCGGGCAGCGGGGCCGGGGGTTCGGTGGTCCGCAGGTCCTCGTTCACGGTTTCCTCCGCTGGCTGACGTGCCGGTGGCTGACGTTCCGGCCGGCATGCAGACTGATGTGTGACATTTCACATGACAGACTACTGGTCGGGACACGCACCTCGCGACCACCATCGGGCCGTGACCATCACCGACCCCTTCCTTGCCCTCAGCGCCCGTACCGGCCGGTTCGCCTTCGGCGCGCCGCGTGCGTACACCCTCGCCGAGGACGGTACCCGGCTGCTGCTGCTCCGCTCGACCGGTCCGGAGGATCCGGTCGACCGCCTCCACCTGCTCGACGCCGCCACCGGCGAGGAGCGGCTGGTCGCCGACCCGGCCGCACTGCTGCCCGGCCGCACCGGCCGGCGCGACGACCTGCCCGCCGTCGAGCGGCGGCTGCGCGAGCGCACCCGGCTGGTCGCCGCCGGGATCGGCACGTACGCCGCCACCGCCGACCTCGCCACCGCCGTCTTCACCCTGGACGGCCGACTGTTCCGCACCGACACCACCGCCGGGACCAGCGACGAACTCCCGGTCGCCGGGCCCGCGTTCGACCCCCGCCCGGACGCCACCGGGCAGCGTGTCGCCTACGTCGCCGAGGACGCCCTGTACGTCACCCCCGGCCTCGACCCGCTCTCCCCCGCCGACGGCGCCCGCTGGGGCGTCGCCGAGTTCGCGGCCGCCGAGGAGCTCGGTCGCCCCCGGGGCCACTGGTGGCGACCGGACGGCGGAGCGCTGCTGGCCGCCCGGGTCGACGAATCCGCCGTCCCCCGGCGGTACTTCGCCGACCCGGCCAACCCCGGCGAGGCGCCCGAGGACTTCGCCTACCCGCAGGCCGGCGGCCCCAACGCGGACGTCCAGCTCTGGGTGCTCGGCCTCGACGGCACCCGGGTCCGACTGCAGTGGGAGAGCGAGGAGTTCCCGTACGTCTGCGCCGCCTCCTGGGCCTCCACCGAGGAGGTGCTGCTCACCGTCGCCGACCGCCTGCAGCAGAACGTGCTGCTGCTGAGCGCCGACCCGGCCACCGGCAGGACCGACGAACTCTCCCGCACCACCGACGAGTTCTGGGTGGACGACCTGCCCGGCACCCCCGCCCGGCTGGCCGACGGCCGACTGCTCACCGTCCACGACACCCCGCAGGCCCGCGGCCTCGCGCTGGACGGCAAGCCGCTGGACACCACCGGCCTGCAGATCCGCCGGGTGGTCGGCCGGCTGCACGGCCGGCTGCTCTGCGAGACCGGCGAGGGCGACCCCTTCGACCAGTACGTCCACCTGATCGACCCGGACGGCGGCGCACCCGAGCTGCTCACCTCCGGCCCCGGCATGCACTCCGCCCTCGCCGGCGCCGACACCCTGCTGCTCACCTCGGCCACCGCCGAGGGCGTCCGGCGCGTCATCACCCGCGACGGCCGCGAACTTCCGCTCACCGACCGCAGCGCCGCCCTGCCGTACCAGGTGCGCCCGCAGCTCGCCCGGGTCACCGAGCGCGCCCTGCCCAGCGCCGTGGTGTACCCGCGCGACCACGTCCCGGGCCGGCGGCTGCCCGTCCTGCTGGACGTCTACGGCGGGCCCGGCTACCAGGCGGTGGCCAACGAGCCGCGCCGCTGGCAGCTCAAGCAGTGGTGGGCCGACCAGGGCTTCGCGGTGGTCACCGTCGACAACGGCGGCACCCCGTTCGTCTCCCCCGACTTCACCCGCACCATCTTCCGCCGCATGTCCCAGGTGGCGCTGGACGACCAGGTCGACGCCCTGCATGCGCTCGCCGAGCAGCACCCGGACCTCGACCTCGGCCGGGTCGGCGTGCGCGGCTGGTCGTACGGCGGCTACTTCGCGGCGCTCGCCGTGCTGCGCCGCCCGGACGTCTTCCACGCCGCCTGCGCGGGCGCCCCGCCCACCGACTTCCGGCTCTACGACACCGCGTACACCGAGCGCTACCTGGGCCTGCCGCAGGACAACCCCGAGGGCTACGCCGACGACTGCCTGCTCACCGACGCGCCCGGCCTGAGCAGGCCGCTGCTGCTGATCCACGGGCTGGCGGACGACAACGTCCACCCCTCGCACACCCTGCTGCTCTCCCAGGCGCTCACCCGGGCCGGCCGCCCGCACACCGTGCTGCCGCTGCCCGGCGCCACCCACATGACCCCGGGCGGGCTGCTCGAACAGCTGGCCCAGTCCGAACTCGCCTTCCTGCGGGCCTCCTTGGGGTGATCCGTTGCGCCGCCCGGGCCGGAGTGCGACACTCCGCGTGATCGCCGCCCGGCCCGGGCGGAGCGGCGCGACGGGGGAGAGCAGGCGGATGAGGATCGACCGACCCGGCCCGGTCGGGCAGCGGCAGTGGACGCCACTGACCGCCGGCAACGCCGGACTCGCCTTCGGGCTGGAGCTCGCCCTGCTGGCGTCGCTCTGCTACTGGGGTTTCAAGACCGGCCCCAACCTGGGCCTGCGGCTGCTGCTCGGGCTCGGCGCACCGGCCCTGGCGGCCGCGCTCTGGGGCCTGTTCCTGGCCGCCGGCGGACCGACGTTCCGGCTGCCATCGGCCGCCGAGATCGTGGCCAAGCTGCTGGTCCTGGGCACGGGGGCACTCGCCCTGCACGCCACCGGACGGACCACCCTCGCGGTGGTGTACGGCGCACTGGTGCTGATCAGCGTGACCCTGGAGTACACCACCGGCTGACGGTCCGGCAGTCGAAGGGCGTCGCACCTGCGGGTGCGGCGCCCCTTCGCATGCTTCACGCCTCTTCCACGTGACCGGTCACATGTGAAATATTACCTGCGCTTCACTGACTGATGACCTCGACCACCCCCATCCCCCGGAAAGGACCGGTCAGTTGCGCAGACTGTCCGCGGCCCTCGCCGCCGCGCTCACCACGAGCGCGATAGCGGCCACCCTGCTGGGCACCCCCGCCCAGGCCGCTCCCCCCGCCCCCCTCACCGCCGCCGCGTCGGCCGACGCCGAACAGGGCGCCGAGGCCCCGCCGGCACCGCTCGTGCCCCAGGAGCGCGAGCGCCAGGCCCTGCGCAGCAAGGCCCTGGAGCAGCTCAACAAGGGCACCGTCGCCAAGGCCGCGGGCAAGCGGGCCCCGGCGAAGGTGAAGGTCGGCAACGACTACGTCCAACTCGCGCACCAGCGCACGGACAAGGTCTTCGTGATCCTCGCCCAGTTCGGCGACGAGGTGGACAACACCACCCAGTGGAACGGCCAGCCGCGCTACGGCGGTACCCCCGGCCCGGCCCACAACCAGATTCCCAAGCCCGGCAAGGACGACAACCACACCCTGTGGTCGCAGGACTTCAACCGCGGCTACTACCAGAAGATGTTCTTCGACGACACGCCCGGCGCCGTGTCGATGCGCAACTACTACCGCACCCAGTCCTCCGGCCGGTACGACATCGAGGGCACCGTCAGCGACTGGGTCACCGTCCCGTACAACGAGGCCCGCTACGGCAGCAACAAGGGCCCTCAGGGCTCGGGCGCCTGGACCCAGGGCCAGGAGTTCATCCGGGACGCCGTCAAGGCCTGGTACGACGGTGAGATCGCCAAGGGCCGCAGCGTCGCCGACATCAAGGCGCAGCTCGCCCAGTACGACGTCTACGACCGCTACGACCACAACAAGACCGGCGACTTCAACGAGCCGGACGGCTACCTGGACAACGTCGTCGTGGTGCACGCCGGTGTGGACGAGACCTGGGGCGGCGGCGCCCAGGGCGCCGACGCGCTGTGGGCGCACCGCAGCTGGACCTTCCCGGACGCGACCGGGCAGACCGGCCCGGAGGGCAACAAGATCGGCGGCGCCCCGGTCGGCGACACCGGCCTGTACGTCTACGACTACGTCCAGGCGGGTGAGAACAGCGGCGTCGGCCTGTTCGCCCACGAGTTCGGCCACAACCTCGGCCTGCCGGACCTGTACCCCACCACCGGCGGCGACAACAGCGTCAACTTCTGGTCGCTGATGTCCTCCGGCTCGTACCTGGGCAAGGGCCCGAACACCACCGGCGGCTACCCCGGCGACCTCGACGCCTGGAGCAAGCTGCAGTTCGGCTGGCTCGACTACGACGAGGCGCAGGCCGCCACCCGCTCCACCCACGCCCTCGGGGTGAGCAGCTACAACACCGACCAGGCCCAGGCCGTCCTGGTGCACCTGCCGGACGGCACCACCAGGACCGACCTCGCCGACCCGTACGAGGGCGGCCGGCAGTGGTGGAGCGACACCGGCGACAACCTCGACAACTCCCTCGCCCGGGAGGTCGACCTGCGCACCGCCGCCGGCCCGGCCGCCCTGGACGCGGCGGTCTGGTACGACACCGAGCAGGACTACGACTTCCTGACCGTCGAGGCCTCCACCGACCAGGGCAAGCACTGGACCGCCCTCGGCGGCACCGTGGACGGCGCCCCGATCGGCAACACCAACGCCAACACGCCCGGCCTGAGCGGCAGTTCCGGAAGCTACAAGCAGCTGCACATCCCGCTGGACGGCTACCTCGGCCGACAGGTCCGGCTGCGCTTCCACGTCACCTCGGACAGCAACACCCACGGCAAGGGCGTGCTGGTGGACGCCGTCAAGGCCACCGCCGGCGGCGTCGAGCTGTTCGCCGACGGCGCCGAGAACGGTGCGAACGGCTGGACCGCCACCGGCTTCACGGTCGTCACCGGCCGCACCGCCGTCAAGCAGCACCCGCGCGCGTACATCGCCGAGAACCGCCGCTACACCGGCTACGGCGAGTTCCTGAAGACCGGCCCGTACAACTTCGGCTACAGCGGCGTCGCGGGCAAGACCAACGTGGTGGACAACTACCCGTACCAGGAGGGCGTCCTGATCTGGCTGTGGGACACCTCGTACGGTGACAACAACACCAAGGACCACCCCGGCGGCGGGCTGATCCTGCCGATCGACGCCCGCCCGGCACCGATCCGCTTCGCCGACGGGGCGCTGGTCAACGGGCGCGCGCAGACCTACGACGCGACCTTCTCGCTCAAGCCGACCACGCCGTTCACCCTGCACAAGGGCGGCGTCGCGGTGCGCATCCCGTCGAAGCCGGCCGTCCCGGTGTTCGACGACCACACCGGGGTGTACGGCGACGCGGCCACGCCGCAGCTGACGGTGAAGGTGCCGGACACCAACACCAGGATCGAGGTCGTCCGGGAGTCCCAGGGCGGGAAGATCACCACCGTCCGGGTGGGCCCGGCCTCCTGACCCCGAGGGCGCGCGTCCGACGAACGCGCGGGAAAGGCCCCGGATCCCCCCGACGAAAAGGGATCCGGGGCCTGCTCATGTGTGTGCCTGGCTCACTTTCCCAGGCTGCGCGCGGTGCGCGTGGCGGTGGCCACCCCGAGGACGGTGATCGCGGCGATCCCGAAGGTCATGTACCGGGCCGAGTCGACCGGACTGTCCGCACCGAGGTTGACCAGGGTCCCGGCGAGCGCCGAGGTCACCGAGAAGGCGATCAGCTGGGTGGTGTTGATCGCCGCGGCCGCCTTGCCGCCCTCGGCCGGGTCGTTGCTGCTGCGCATCGCCGCCACGCTCAGGTGCGGGAAGGCCAGTCCGATCCCGGTGCCGGCGCCGAACAGCGCCACCGCCCAGAGTGCCACCCGCAGCCCGGAGGCGTGCCCGGTCTGCGACAGCCCGTAGACCAGCAGGCCGCCGACCAGGACCAGTGGGGCGGTGCGGATCGCCAGGGCCCGGCCGCGGGCCGACTCGATCCCGACGCTGAACAGCTGGGCGGTGGTCCAGCCCGCCGAGATCGCGGCGCCCAGGAACCCGGCCACCAGCGGGCCGAGGCCACCCAGCTGCTGGCCGAACAGCGGGATGAAGTTCTCCGCCACCACGCCCGCGCAGAGCACCGCGACGGTCAGGTAGAGCCACTTCAGCGGGTTTCCGGCCCGGTAGGTCTGCTGCGGCAGCACCGTCGCCGACGCGCGCCGCTCGGCCGCCACGAAGCCCGCCAGCAGCGCCAGTCCGGTGAGCAGGCAGACCGCCGTCGGCCGGCCGCTCGGCACGGTGGAGCTGACGCTGAAGGCGGCCGCCGCCAGGGTGAGCAGCAGCAGCGAGGCCAGCGGCACCGGGCCGCTGCCGTGCCCCGCGCCGGAGCGCCCGGGCAGCACCCGGCGGGCCAGCGCCGCCAGCACGAGCGCGGCGACCAGCAGCAGGACGTACGCCCAGCGCCAGGCGCCGAGCTGGGCGAAGAGCCCGCCCAGCAACGGTCCGACCAGAGTGCCGACGCCCCACATCGCGGAGACCAGTCCGGCCGCGCGGGTCCACAGCCGCTCCGGCAGGGCGCCGCGGATCACGGCGTAGCCGAGGCCGGCCACCAGCCCGCCGCCGAGGCCCTGCACCACCCGGCCGAGGATCAGCGCCGCCATCGACGGGCTGAGCGCGTTGACCACCGCGCCGGCTCCGAAGACCAGGAAGCCCAGCACGTAGGCGCGGGCGGCGCCGAGGCGGTCCAGCAGCCGGCTGACCAGCATCGAGGCGATGACGGCGGCCATCAGGAAGCCGGTGGCCACCCACGCGTAGTACCGCTCGCCGCCGATGCCGGCGACGATCGAGGGCATCAGGGCGGCGGTGAAGTAGAGGTTCATCGCGTACAGCGCGACGCCGCCGGCCAGGATCGAGGCGGAGGCGGCGTACTGGCGGGAGAAGAGTTCGCGCCACCCGCCGGAGGCCCCCGCGGACGACGAATCCGGCGGGTAACTATCCAGCTCGGCAACGGTGGTGTGGTTCTCGACAGCGGCTGATTCGGTCACGTCCGGTACGCTAGGACTTCAACAAAGCTTGAAGTCAAGGAGCCGCCATGACCACCGCGCCGGTCGATCTGCTGAGTGTCGGCGAGGTGGCCCGGCGGGCCGGGATCGCCACCTCCGCGGTGCGCTTCTACGAGGACCAGGGACTGATCTCCTCCGAGCGCACCACGGGCAACCAGCGGCGCTACCGGCGGCACGTGCTGCGCCGGATCTCGCTCATCCTGGTCGCCAAGCGGCTCGGCATCCCGCTCGCCGAGGTCGCCGAGGTGTTCACCGGTCTGCCCGAGGACCGGATGCCCGGCAAGCACGACTGGGAGCGGATCTCCCGGCGCTGGGCCGAGCAGCTGCGCGCCCGCCGGGCCGAGCTGGAGCGGCTGGAGGGCGAGCTGACCGGCTGCATCGGCTGCGGCTGCGTGTCGCTGCGCCGCTGCCGGGTGCTCAACCCGGGGGACGAGCTGGCCGCGCAGGGCCCTGGCCCGCGCCGGCTGCTGCCGGAGGAGGGCCTGCTGCCCGTCGAGGAGTGAGCGGGCGGGGAAAGGGTGAAGCCCGGTCGGACGCGGCCCTCGCAGGGTTCCCCGCCGCGTCCGACCGGGGGTCTTGTGTGCCCGGCTCAGGCCTCCGGGAAGTGGCAGGCCGCCTGCCGCTCGCCCGGTCCGGCGATCTTCAGCAGCGGCCGCTCGGTCCGGCAGAGGTCCTGGGCCTTCGGGCAGCGCGGGTGGAAGGTGCACCCGGGCGGCGGGTCGGCCGGGCTCGGCGGGTCGCCGAGCAGCACGATCCGCTCCCGGTTGCGCTCCGCCTCCGGGTCCGGCAGCGGGACGGCGGACAGCAGCGCCTTGGTGTACGGGTGTGCGGGGTTGCCGTACACCTCGGCCTTGTCGCCGATCTCCACGATCCGGCCCAGGTACATCACCGCGACCCGGTCGCAGACCCGCTTGACCACCGAGAGGTCGTGCGCGATGAACACGTACGCCAGCCCCAGCTCCTGCTGGAGCCGCTCCATCAGGTTGACCACCTGGGCCTGGATGGAGACGTCCAGCGCGGAGACCGGCTCGTCGGCGATCACCAGCCGCGGCGAGGTGGCCAGCGAGCGGGCGATGCCGATGCGCTGGGCCTGGCCGCCGGAGAACTCGTGCGGGTAGCGGTCCAGGTGCTCGGGGATCAGCCCGACCAGCTCCATCAGCTCGGCGGCCCGCTTGCGCGCGTCCGCCGCGCTCTCGCCCTGGACCAGCAGCGGCTCGGAGATGATCCGGGCCACCGTCTGCCGGGGGTTGAGCGAGGAGTACGGGTCCTGGAAGACCATCTGGAGGTCGCGCCGGTGCGGGCGCAGCCGGGCCTGGGAGAGCCCGCCGATCTCGGTGCCGTCGAAGGTGACGGTGCCCGAGGTCGGGTCGAGCAGCCGGACGATCATCCGCCCGGTGGTGGACTTGCCGCAGCCGGACTCGCCGACCAGGCCGAGCGTCTCGCCCGCGCCGACGTCGAAGCTCACCCCGTCCACCGCCCGGATCGGCGCGCCGGGCCGCCCCGTGCGGCCGCGCCGGCCGGGGAAGGTCTTCACCAGGTCCCGTACCGAGAGCAACGGTGTGGACGTCGGCGCCATGGCCGTCGTCGAAGGCGTGGTCATCACAGCACCCCTTCCGGCACCAGCGGCAGGTGACAGGCGGCCTGGTGGCCGGGGGCGAGCGGACCGAGCACGGGGCGCTCGGACAGACAGCGGGCGTGCTCCTCGGCGGACGCGGCGGTGGTGCGGGCGCAGCGCGGGGCGAAGGAGCAGCCGGGGGCGGGGGCGATCAGCGACGGCGGGTTGCCGGGGATGGCCCGCAGCGGGGCGTCGTCGGCGTCGTCCAGGCGGGGCAGCGAGTCCAGCAGGCCGCGCGTGTACGGGTGCGCGGGCTGCCCGAACAGCCGGTCCGCCGGGGCCTGTTCGGCGGCCCGGCCGCCGTACATGACCAGCACGTCGTGGGCGACCCGGGCGACCACGCCGAGGTCGTGGGTGATCATCACGACGCCGAGGCCGCGCTCCTGCTGGATCCGCGCGATCAGGTCGAGGATCTGTGCCTGGACGGTGACGTCGAGCGCCGTGGTGGGCTCGTCGGCGATCAGCAGCTCGGGCTCGCAGGCGAGCGCCATGGCGATCATGACGCGCTGGCGCATGCCGCCGGAGAACTGGTGCGGGTACTCGTCGACCCGGCGGGCCGGCTCCGGGATGCCGACCTCGGCCAGCATCTCGACCGCCTTGGCCTTCCCCGCCTTGCGATTGGCCTTGAAGTGCACCCGGTAGTGCTCGGCGATCTGCTCCCCGACGGTGTAGAAGGGGTGCAGGCTGGACAGCGGGTCCTGGAAGATCATCGCGATCCTGCGGCCCCGGACGGCGCCCAGCTCCCGCTCCCCGAGCCCGTTCAGCTCCTGGCCGTTCAGCCGGATCGAGCCGGTGACGGTGGCGCCGCGGTGCAGGCCCATGACGGCGAGCGAGGTGACGGACTTGCCGCTGCCCGACTCGCCGACCAGCCCGAGGGTGCGACCGGCCTGGACGGTGAAGGAGATCCCGTCCACCGCCCGGACGGTGCCGCGCGGGGTGCCGAAGGCGACCTTGAGGTCCTCGACCTCCAACAACTCGGCCATCAGTACCTCACTCTCGGGTCGACGAACGCGTAGAGCAGGTCGACCAGCAGGTTCGCGGCGACGATGAAGAAGGCCGCGAGCAGGGTGACACCAAGGATGACGGGCTGGTCGGAGCGGGCCAGGCCGTCGTAGAACAGCCGGCCGACGCCGGGCAGGCCGAAGATCGACTCGGTGATGACCGCGCCGGCCAGCAGGCCGCCGAGGTCCATGCCGAAGATGGTCAGGATCGGCGTCATCCCGGAGCGCAGCCCGTGCTTGATCGTGACCGTTCGCGCCGGCAGGCCCTTGGCCCGGGCGGTGCGGATGTACGGCTCGGCCATCGCCTCGATCATCGAGTTGCGGCTCTGCCGGGCGTAGTTCGCCGCGTACAGCAGGGCGAGCGCGATCCACGGCAGCAGCAGGTTGGAGCCCCACTCCAGGGGGTTCTCGGTGAACTTGTGGTACGAGGGGTACGGCAGCAGGCCGGCCGTCCTGACGATGCCCCAGATCAGCATGATCGAGGTGAAGTAGACCGGCAGTGAGGCGGTGCCGACGGACAGCACCGTCAGCGTCCTGTCGATCGGCCTGCCCTTGCGCAGCGCCGAGGTGACGCCCGCGCCGAGGCCGAGGAGCAGCCAGAGCACGCCCGCACCGAGGGCCAGCGAGATGGAGACCGGCAGGCGGTCGGTGAGCAGGTCCCAGACCGGCAGCCCGTACTCGTAGGAGTAGCCGAGGCAGGGGAAGCCGCAGTGCACCGCACTGGGGCCGGAGCCGTAGTCGCGGCCGGCGAAGATGCCGCCGAGGTAGGCGAGGAACTGGTCCCAGACCGGCTTGTCCAGGCCCATCGCCGCCTTGACGTCGGCGAGCCGCTCGGGGCTGCAGGTCTTGCCGCAGGCGGCCGCGGCCGGGTCGTTGGGCAGCAGGTAGAAGATCGTGAAGGTGATGGCGCAGATGGCGAGCAGGATGCCCGCCACGCCGAGCAGCCGGCGGCCGAGGTAGAGGATCACGACCGGCCTCCCCGGGGGTCGAGGATGTCCCGCAGCGCGTCCCCGAGCAGGGTGAAGGCGAGCACGGCGACGAACAGGAAGGCCGTCGGGATCAGGAAGTAGGTCGGGTCGGTCTCGTAGTGCACGATGCTCTCGGCGATCATCTGGCCCCAGGACGCGGTCGGCGGGCGGACGCCCACGCCGAGGTAGCTGAGCGCGGCCTCGGTGGCGATCATGCCGGGGATGAGCAGGGTGGTGTAGGCGATGATCGGGCCGGAGACGTTCGGCAGGATCTCCCGGGTGAGGATCCGCCAGGAGCGCGCCCCGCCGACCTTGGCGGCCTCGACGTACTCGCGGTGTTTGAGCGAGAGGGTCTGGCCGCGCACCACGCGGGCGATGCCGGGCCAGGTGAACAGCCCGATCACCAGGGTGATCAGCAGGATCCGGTTGACGTCCTTGGCCACCGACATCATCGCGATCATGAAGATCAGCGAGGGGAAGGACATCGTGAGGTCCATCAGCCGGGACAGCGCGGTGTCGACGCGGCCGCCGAAGTAGCCCGCCGCGATGCCGGTCAGGGTGCCGACGACCACGACGACGGCGGTCGCGGTGAAGGCGATCAGCAGGGAGACCTGCCCGCCGTGCAGCACCCGGGCGAACAGGTCGCGGCCGGTGATCGGCTCGACGCCCAGCCAGTGCCGGGCGCTGATGCCGCCGAAGTCGCCCCGGGGCAGGCCGCCCAGGTACGGGTCGACGGCGCGCTTGTCGAACTCCTCGGGCGTCCAGCCGCCGAGCGAGCCGAGCGGGCCGGCCAGCGCGGTGGCCAGGAGCAGCACGCCGACGGTGATCAGTCCGAACCGGGCCGAGCCCTTGGCCCACAACTGGTCCCAGACCAGCCGCCAGGGACCGCGCCCGGCACTCTTCTTGGCGCCCGCCGCCGTGGACTCGGCCACGGCGGCGGGCTCAGTGGTGGTACTCATCGCTGCCGGTCCCTCACTTGCCCTTGGCGGGGTCCTTGAGGCCGACCGTGGCCAGGTCGATCATGCCGGCGAAGCCCGCGTTGCCGAACGCGCCGGCCACGTTGGTGCCGACCAGCAGCGGACGGCGCTCCCACAGCAGCGGGACGGCCGGGGCCTTCTTCATCAGGTCCTCGTCCAGCTGCTGCCAGGCCTTGTTGGCCTCGTTGACGTCCGTCATGGCCGCGATCTGGTCCATCCGGTCCATCGTGGCCTGGTCCTTGAACTGGCTGTAGTTGCCCTGGTTGCCCTTCTCCTTGATGGTGCGGCCGTCGAAGACGAACGGCAGGAAGGTCGCACCGGAGGGGTAGTCGGGGCACCAGCCGTTGAGGGTCAGCTCGGGGGCGTTCTTGATGTCGCCGACGGTGTCGGCGAAGGCGGACGCGTCGACCGTGTTCACGGTGACCTGCACCCCGGCCTTGGAGAGCGACTGCTGGATCGCCTCGGCACGGGTCTTGTCCCCGGTCGAGACGGTGAGCCCGACCTTGAGGTCGCTCTTGCCTGCGTCCTTGAGCATCGCCTTGGCCTTCTCCGGGTCACCGGCGGCCGGGATCTTCAGCGGGTCGGACTTGACGCCGCCGGTCAGCGAGGGCGGCAGGTAGGAGGTCGCCGCGTCGGTCACCGCGGGGCCGCCGAAGGCCGTCACCTGGGCCTCGCGGTCGACCGCCCACATCATCGCCTCGCGCACCTTCGGGTCGTCGAAGGGGGCCTTGGCGGTGTTCAGGTAGAGCATGTCGGTACAGCCGGTCACCTCGGCGACCATGCGGGACTTGACGTCCGGCTTGGGCAGCACCTTGGCGACGGTCTCGTGCTGCATCCAGGGCATGTTGATCGCGTTGGCGTCGGCGCCGTCGCTGGCGATGATCCGGTCGTCGGCCTGGCCGCCCTTGATGCCCTGGGTGACCACGACCCTGTCCGGGTACGCCTTGCGGACGGTGTCGGTGGCCGGGTCCCAGTTGGTGTTGCGGACCAGCACCAGCTGCTTGCCGCGGTCGTAGGTCTCGATCTTGTACGGGCCGGAGGAGAACGGCCGGGAGTCGTACTGGGTGCCCTTCTCCTGGGACTGCGGCACCGGGGAGAAGGTCGGCAGCGAGACGGTGTCGGAGAACTCGGCGACCGGGCGCTTCAGGTGGAAGACGATGGTCTTGTCGTCCGGGGTCTCGATGCTCGCCAGGTGCTCGCCGCTCAGCGGGCCCTTGTAGCTCTCGCCGCCCGCCAGGTACTGGGCCGCGTAGTCGGGGCCGCCGGTGAGGTCCGGGGAGAAGGAGCGCTCGACGTTGTACTTGATGTCGGCGGACTTGATCGGCGTGCCGTCCTCGTACTTGAGGCCGTCCTTGAGGGTGAAGGTCCACACCTTGCCGCCCTCGGAGGACTTGCCGAGGTCGGTGGCGAGGTCCGGGACGATCTCGCTGCCGGCCGCACCGGGCTCGGACTTGAAGGTGGTCAGGGTCCGGTAGATCAACCGGGTGCCGAAGTCCATGTGCGGCACCACCCAGTTGCGGGCCGGGTCGAGGTGCGCGAAGTCCTGGTTGGTCAGGACGGTGAGGGTGCCGCCCTTGGCCGGGGTGCCGCCGATGATCGAGCCGGACGCCGCGCCCGGGCCCTTGCCGTCGGAGGGAGCGGCGTCGCTGCCGCTGTCGCTCTTGTCGTTCGAGCAGGCCCCGAGGCCGAGGGTGAGGGTCGCCGCGAGGGCCGCCGCAAGGGCGGCGTGGGTGCGCCTGGTCATGTGCAACTCCGCTGTGGGGGGCCTGATCCGCCTGATCCGGCCGCTGCGCTGTGTGACCCGTAACATAGTAATGTGAAATTGCACTGCACAAGAGGTGACGGCTCCCGTTACCGAGCTGTGTCCGTGCCAGCATCTCCCCAGCCCTGCCAAGGAGTTCACCGGTGACCCTTCCCCCGACCGGCCTCAACACCGGGAGCCACGACCTCCCGGTCTCCCCCACCCTCGCCTCGTTCATGGCCACCAGCTGGGCCGCCACCCCGCTCCCTGCCGACCGGCGCGTCCCCGGCCACGACCGCTTCCCCGGCCGCCGCGCCCGGCTGTCCGCCGCCTTCCCCGGCGAGCGGCTGATCGTCCCGGCCGGCCGGCTCAAGGTCCGCTGCAACGACCTCGACTACCGCTTCCGCCCGCACAGCGCGTACGTCTGGCTCACCGGCCTCACCGGCGAGGACCAGGCCGACCACGTCCTGGTCCTCGAACCGGCCGGCCCCGAGGGCCACGAGCCGATCCTCTACCTGCGCCCGCGCTCTCCGCGCGACGGCGGCGAGTTCTACCGTGACCGCCGCTACGGCGAGTTCTGGGTCGGCTCCCGGCCCGACCTCGGCGAGGCGGCCCGGCTCACCGGAGTACGCACCGAGCACCTCGACGACCTCGGCAAGCTGCTCGCCGGCCCGCAGCCGCCCACCCGGGTGCTGGCCGGCACCGACCCGCTGGTCGACGAGGCCACCGGACGGCCGTCCGAGGACCACCGGGACGGCGAACTGGCCGCCGTCCTCGCCGAGTTGCGCCTGGTCAAGGACCAGTGGGAGATCGGGCAGCTGCAGCTGGCCGTCGACCACACCGTCACCGGCTTCGAGGACGTCGTCCGCGCCCTGCCCACCGCGCTGCGCCACCACCGCGGCGAGCGCTGGATCGAGGGCGTCTTCGACCTGCGCGCCCGCGCCGAGGGCAACGGCACCTCCTACACCACCATCGCCGCCTCCGGCGCCCACGCCTGCGTGCTGCACTGGATCCGCAATGACGGCGCGCTCGACCCGAACTCCCTGCTGCTGCTGGACGCCGGCGTCGAGACCGACACCCTCTACGCCGCCGACATCACCCGCACCCTCCCCCTCAGCGGCACCTTCACCCCGGTCCAGCGCCAGGCCTACGACCTCGTCCTCGCCGCCCAGAGCGCCGGCATCGCCACCCTGCGCCCGGGCGCGCAGTTCCGCGACTTCCACCGCGCCGCCATGCGGGTCATCGCCGAGGGCCTCGCCGACTGGGGCGTCCTGCCCGTCTCCGCCGAAGAGGCGCTCGCCGAGGACAACGGCCTCTACCGCCGCTACACCCTCTGCGGCAGCGGCCACATGCTCGGCCTCGACTACCACGACTGCGCCAAGTCCCGCGCCGACCGCTACCTCGACGGCACCCTGGAGGAGGGCATGGTCCTCACCGTCGAACCCGGCCTCTACCTCCAGCCCGACGACGAGACCCTCCCCGCCGAACTCCGCGGCCTCGGCATCCGCATCGAGGACGACCTGGTCATCACCGCCGACGGCGCCCACCTGATGTCCGGCGCCCTGCCCAGGACGGCCCCCGACATCGAGTCCTGGATGGCCGACCTGCTGGCCTGAGAACGGGAGCGGACGATCAAGCCACCTTGATCGTCCGCTCCCCCTGCCGGACGGTGACCTCGACCTCGCCACCGATGGCAGCGGCGTACGCGCGGAGGTTGTCCAGGCTGTCCACCTGCCCGTGCTCGATCTGCGACACCCGAGCCTGGCTGACCCCCATCAACCCGGCGACTTACCGCGGGCTTTCTCGCCTAATCCACCCTTGCGAGGGATGGCGCTCGCTGCCCCGCGTGCCCCGGCGCACTACCCCCGCGCCGCCCGCCACAGCTCGGTGACGATCGTCTCCGCCGGGCCCGTACGGGCCAGGTGGTGGGCGGTGCCGGCCCAGAGGTGCATGGCGTCGGTGTCGCCGCGGCGGGCGGCGGCGGCGCGCAGCGGCGTGGTGAGGTGGTTGACCTCGGGGTAGGCGGGCGGGGCGTACGGGCCGTGGCGGTCGATGAAGGCGTTGCGCAGGCCGCGGGCCGGGCGGCCGGTGAAGGCGCGGGTGACGGCCGTCTCCGGCAGTTCGACGAGCGCCGCCCGGTGGGCGGGCGAGGCGCCGGACTCGTCCGACCGCAGCAGCGCCGTACCCAGCTGCACCGCCGCCGCCCCCGCCCGCAGCGCCGCCGCGACGGCCGCACCGTCACCGAGCCCGCCCGCGGCGACCAGCGGCAGCGCCGTCACCTCCCGTACGGCGGGCAGCAGTTCGAGCAGCGGCAGCTCCCCCGGTTCGTCCGCCACCCGGTGGGTGCCGCGGTGGCCGCCCGCCTCCGGGCCCTGCACGCACAGCGCGTCCATCCCGACCGCCTCCGCCGCCCGCGCCTCCTCCGGCGTGGTCACGGTGCCGACCTGCGTCGTGCCGACCGCCCGCAGCGCCGCCGCCTCCTCGGCCGTCGGCAGCCCGAAGGTGTACGACACCACCGGCACCGGGTCCGCGAGCAGGGCCGCGAGCTTGGCCTCCCAGTCGTCCCGGTCCGGCCCGATCTCCTCCGGCAGCGTCACGCCCCACCGTTCGGCCTCCGGCCGCAGCCGCTCCCGGTACGCCGCGACGGCCGCCCGGTCCCCGGGCGGGCCCGGCACGAAGAGGTTCACCCCGTACGGCCGGTCGGTCGCCTTCCGCACCGCGGCGATCTGTTCGGACATCCCGGCGGCGGTCTTCATCCCGGCGGCCAGGAAGCCCAGCCCGCCCGCCCGGTTCACCGCCGCCACCAGCTCGGGCGTCGAGGGCCCGCCCGCCATCGGGGCGCCGATCACCGGTACGACGAGTTCGTCGAGTCGGACGGCCATCGGGTCTCCTCACACTGCGGGCACGGGGACACTGCTGCGGGTACGGACCGCTCCCCACCCTACGCTCAGCGGATCAGCCCCTGCCGCCGCGCCTCGCGCACCGCCGCCGTCCGCGAGTCCACCCCCAACTTGGTGTAGATGTGCACCAGATGGGACTTCACCGTGGCCTGGCTCAGGTGCAGCCGCTGGCTGACCTGCTGGTTGGTCAGCCCGTCCGCGACCAGCCCCAGCACCTCGGTCTCCCGGGCGCTGAGCGCCGCCGCCGGCGTCCGCATCCGCTCCAGCAGCCGGTCCGCCACGCTCGGCGCCAGCGCGCTGCGCCCCGCCGCGGCCGCCCGTACGGCCTGGGCCAGCTCCTCCGGTGGCGCGTCCTTCAGCAGGTAGCCGGTGGCGCCCGCCTCCAGGGCCGGCAGGGTGTCCGCGTCGGTGTCGTACGTGGTGACCACCAGCACCCGCGGCGCGCCCGACCGGGCGGTGATCGCCGCGGTGGCCTGCGCCCCGTTCATCGCCGACCCCGGCCCGAACTGGAGGTCCATCAGCACCACGTCCACGCCCGGCTCCGCGGCCAGCTCGACGGCCCGCTCGGCGGTGGCCGCCTCCGCCACGATGGCGAAGTCCGGCTCGCACTCCAGCACCGCCCGCAGCCCGGCCCGCACCACCGGGTGGTCGTCCGCGATGAGCAGCCGGATCACGAGCCGGCCTCCGGGGTGACCGGCAGCTGCACCGCCACCGTCGTCCCCTCCCCCGGCGCCGACTCCACCGTGAAGCTGCCGCCGAGCGCCCGGGCCCGGGCCCGCATCGAGGGCAGCCCGAACCCGCCGTCCCCGCCGGTGCGGCCGGCGACCGCCGCCGGGTCGAACCCGGCCCCGTCGTCGTACACGTCCAGTGCCACCTCACCCTCCATATAGCTGAGTGTCACCTCGGCCCGCGAGGCCCCCGCGTGCCGAATGGTGTTGCCGAGCGCCGACTGCGCGATCCGCAGCAGCGCGACCTCCTGCGCGGCCGACAGCCGGACCGGGTCGCCGGAGACGTGCAGGTGGACGGGCAGCGTGCCGTGCGCCGTCGTCGTGGCACACAGCCGCTCCAGCGCGACCGGCAGCGGATCGCCGTCCAGCGCGGGCGGCGTGAGCGCCCGGACGAACCTCCGGGCCTCGTCCAGGTTGTCCTGGGCGGCCTGCCGCGCCTGCTCGACGTACCCCGCGGCGGCCTCGGTGCGCTCCGGCAGGGCCCGCTGGGCCGCCCGCAGCAGCAGCTGGATGGAGCTGAGGCTCTGCGCGAGGGTGTCGTGGATCTCCCGGGCCAGCCGCTCGCGCTCGGCCAGCACCCCGGCCGTGTGGTGCGCGGCGGCGAGGTCGGCGCGGGCGGCGGTCAGCTCGTCGATCAACCGGCGGCGCTCCTCGCTCTCCCGGTACAGCGCCTGGTAGCCGAGCACGGTGGCGGTGGCGACGGCCGCGCCGAGCGCGGGCCCGATCGAGGCGGCGAAGCTGAAGCTGTGCTGGTGCCAGGACCACGCGGCGATCGACGCGGCGGCGGTCAGCCCGACGGCGACCAGCCCGGCGCGCCGTCCCAGCAGGTGCAGTTCCAGGAAGTACAGCGGGAACGCCAGCCAGACCCCGTCCTGGGTGGCGATCAGCACGCCCGCCCAGGTGATGCCGAGCAGCGCCATCCAGAGCGCGGCCGCCCGGCGTGATCGGCGCACGGCGGCCAGCTGCGGCCCGACGGTGTAGACGGCGGCCATCGCGGTGGCCGCGGCGGCCACGGCGGCGGGATCGCCCCCGTGGCCGACGAAGACGGCCCGGGCGACGGCGAGCGCGAGCAGGCCCGCCACGAGCAGGTGCAGGCAGACCTGGAGGACGCGGGCGACGGGGGTGGTTCTGGATCGTTCGGTCGCCATCCGTCCAGCCTAAGACCGCACCGCTGGTCCGGCATCAATCAAAAGGTTGAACTCGGCGTCTTCCCTTTGATGCCCAGGATGCAATCCCCGGCTCGATGCCTCCGGGCCCCCGGATCGACGACGGTGGAAGCGTCGGAAAACACCCGTGCAGAGAGAGGCCCACCGTGTTCGTCGCCTGGAGGGACCTGAGGTTCGCCAAGGGGCGGTTCGCCCTGATGGGAACCGTCATCGTGCTGATCACCGTACTGGTCGGCCTGCTGTCCGGGCTGACCGCCGGGCTCGGCCGGCAGAACATCTCCGCGATCACCGGCCTGCCCGCCGACCACCTGGTCTTCGGCAAGCCGGCGGACGGGCAGAAGCTCTCCTTCACCGACTCCCAGGTCACGCCGGAGCAGTGGCAGGCCTGGGCCCGCGAGCCCGGCGTCACCTCCGCCCAGCCGCTGGGCATCACCACCACCAAGGCCGCCGCCAGCCGGCGCACCGCCGCACTCTCCGCCTTCGGCGTCCCCGAGGGCTCCGGGCTCGCCCCGCAGGGCAGCCGGATCGCCCCCGGCCAGGCGGTGCTGTCCAAGACCGCCGCCGAGAACCTGGGCGGCCTCGCCCCCGGCGCCGAGTTCACCCTGGCCGGGCACCCGCTGCGGGTCGCGGCCGTCGAGGGCGACGCCGCGTACAGCCACACCCCGGTGATCTGGACCAGCCTCGGCGACTGGCAGCAGTTCGCCCCCGGCGGCGCCGGCCACGCCACCGTCATCGCCCTCGACACCGCGAAGGGCGCCGACCTGGCCGCCGCCGACGCCCGCCACGGCACCGAGACCCGGACGCGCGACGACGCGCTCGCCGCGATCGGCTCCTACACCTCGGAGAACGGCTCCCTCCAGCTGATGCGCGGCTTCCTGTTCGCCATCTCGGCCCTGGTGATCGGCGCGTTCTTCACGGTCTGGACGATCCAGCGCAGCGGCGACATCGCCGTCCTCAAGGCCCTCGGCGCCTCCACCCGCTACCTGCTGCGCGACGCCCTCGGCCAGGCCGTCCTGCTGCTGGTGCTCGGCACCCTCGTCGGGACCGCGATCGCGGCCGGCTTCGGCTCGCTGATCGGCTCCGCCGTGCCCTTCGTCCTGGACGCCCCGACCGTCCTCCTGCCCGCCGCCGTCATGATCGCCCTCGGCGCGATCGGCGCGGCCCTGTCCATCCGCCGGATCACCTCCGTCGACCCGCTGACCGCCCTGGGGAGCGCCCGATGAGCTTGACCCTCGACCGCATCACCCTCACCTACCCGGACGGCGACGGCCGGCTCACCGCCCTGGACGAGGTCTCGCTGACCGTCCCCAAGGGCTCGCTCACCGCCGTCGTCGGCCCCTCCGGCTCCGGCAAGTCCAGCCTGCTGGCGGTGGCCGCCACCCTGATCACCCCGGACTCCGGACAGGTGATCATCGACGGCACCGACACCACGGGCCTCGGCCGGTCGGAACTCACGGAACTGCGCCGCACCAGGATCGGCATCGTCTTCCAGCAGGCCAACCTGCTGCCCTCGCTCACCGCCGTGGAGCAGCTGCAGGTGATGGCCCACCTCGACGGCCGCTCCCCGCGCACCGCCCTCCCCCGCGCCCTGGAACTCCTGGACGCCGTCGGACTGCGCGACCAGGCCGCCCGCCGCCCGCACCAGCTCTCCGGCGGCCAGCGCCAGCGGGTCAACATCGCCCGTGCCCTGATGAACGACCCCACCGTCCTGCTGGTGGACGAGCCCACCAGCGCCCTCGACCACGAGCGCGGCGCCGCCGTCCTCGACCTGATCACCGACCTGACCCACCGCCGGGCCACCGCCACCGTCCTGGTCACCCACGACCGCACCCACCTGACGGCGGTCGACCAGATCGCCGAGGTCCACGACGGGAAGCTGACGCTGCCCGCGGCGGCGGTCTGACCTACTTCTTGGCAGTCAGCACGTCGTCCACCGAAAGCGTCACCGACGCACCGATCGACTCCGGCAGGGTGAAGGACTGCCCCGGGTGGTGGACGGCGTGCACCCGGTATTCGCCGTCCTTGGGGTCGGTCAGCACCATGACCCGCCGGTTCGTCCGGTCCACGATCACGTAGACGGGCACCCCTGCCGAGGCGTAGGCGGCCGGCTTCTTCTTCAGGTCATCGCCGAAATTGGAGGAGGTTACCTCCAACACAAGGCGGAAGGCCGCCGGGTCATAGCAGTCGTGCTCAATCAACCGATCGTCGCTGTATGCGTCGAGGATCGCCAGATCGGGGACCGCGAAGTCGGACGGGCCGCCAGGCAGCCAAATGCCCACATTCTGGAAGACCTCGGCTTCATCATCATCGAGACCGGCGGCGAACAGCAGGCGCATGAGCCTGGTCAGCGATCGGCTGTGCTTCATGTTCGGCGGCGGCGTCACGGTGATTTCGCTCCCGATGATCTCGACCCGGTAGCCGGGGAGCTGCTCGGAGATCAGCTCGGCGGCTTCGAGCAGCGTCGGCTGCTCCATGGGCTCTTCCACTGCTGCGGCGGACATGGATTTCCTCCTGGCTGCCGATGTCGAGAGCATCATCGTAGAGCTCGGACGTCTCCCGGCGCCCGAGCATCAGTCTTCACCCGAACGAGTGGTTTGGCTCCCGCCAGGCCCCTACCGGGACCGCAGGCGCAGGGCCGAGGGCTCCGGCTCGGCAGGCTTTTCGTCGTCGGCCCAGAGGGAGCGGACGTGGCTGAGGTGGCGGGTCATGCAGGCCTCGGCCGCCGCCGCGTCGCCGGCGAGCAGCAGGTCCAGCAGCTCCAGGTGCTCCTGCGCGGAGGAGACCAGCTCGCCGCGCTCGTCGAGCCGGTTGAGGCCGTACAGCCGCGAGCGCTTGCGCAGGTCGCCGACCACCTCGACCAGCCGCGCGTTGCCGGCCAGCCCCAGCAGGTCCAGGTGGAACTGGCGGTCGGCCTCCAGGTAGCCGATCAGGTCGTGCTTGCGGGCCGCCGCGACGATCGCCTCGGCCTGCGGGCGCAGCCGCTCCAGCTGTTCCTTGGTGGCGGTGCGGGCCACCCGGCCGACGGTCGGGACCTCGATCAGGGCGCGGATCTCGGTGTAGTCGTCGAGGTCGCGGTCGGTGAGCTCGGTGACCCGGAACCCCTTGTTGCGGACGGCCTCGACCAGGCCCTCGCGGGCGAGGTCGAGCATGGCCTCGCGGACCGGGGTCGCGGAGACGCCGAAGTCGGCGGCGAGCGCGGGTGCGGAGTAGACCACGCCGGGGCGAAGTTCGCCGGAGATCAGGGCCGCCCGGAGCGCGTGGGCGACCTGGTCGCGAAGCCGCTCCTGTACGGAGATCAGGGTGCGGGATTTGAGGTCGGCCATGGTGTTCCTCCGGGTGGATGCAGAACACCAGCGTACAATGTCACGTTACGTTGCGTACGCAACAGTCGCCGATTCCCGCACGCGCCACGCCGCCCCCGGGGCGCCGAAAGCCATGGTGACAGCGGCCGTCGGCCGTGACAACGGCCGACGGCACACGATCTTCCGGTCCCCACGGAGGGCTACGCCTGGCGGAACCGGCCCACCAACACGCTCAGACTGTCCGCGCCGCGACCGGCCGCCACGCCCCGCCGGACCGCCTCCGCCAGGACGGCCGGCAGGGCGCCGTCCACCCCGGATTCCTCCGCGGTGTGCCGGACGTGCTCGATGCTCGCCAGCGCCATCGTCATCCGGTCGACATCCCCGCGGTGGTTCCCGGCCGCGATCCGCGGCGCGTAGAACGCCTGGAATCCGGGCATCGAGGCGGCGGTCGAGCTCAGGTACGGCAGGAACTCCTCCGCCGAGATGCCGTTGGCCTCGGCGATCGCCGTGGCGTGCAGGTAGCCGACCATCGAGGACCAGAAGAGGTCCATCTGGATCTGGTAGTACAGCTGCGCCAGCCCGGGGTCGTCGCCCCGGTAGTCGACCCCGGTGAGCACCTCCAGGGCCGCCCGGTGTCGCCGGAACAGCTCGACCGGGCCGCTGTAGAAGGTGGACGACTCGGGGCTGCCGATGCCCGACGGCGGCACCTGCACCCCACCGGTGAGGTGCCCGGCACCACGGTCGGCCAGCCGGCGGGCGGCTTCGCGGGCCCGCTCGGGGGTGTCCGAGCTGAGGTTCACGATCACCTTCCCCTTCAGTGCCGGCTCGACCGATTCCAGCACCTCGAACACCGCGTCGTAGTCGGTGAGGCTGAGCACCACCAGCTCGTTCGCCGCCACCGCCGCCTCCGCGCTGGGCGCCGCCTGCGCTCCCCGGGCGACGAGTTCGTCGGCCCGCGCGGCCGTGCGGTTCCACACCGTGACCGCGTACCCGGCGTCCAGGTACGCCCCGGCCATGGCCTGCCCCATCGGGCCGAGCCCGATCACCGTCACGGATCGCTTCGACTGCTGCTCAACGGACATGCGTCTTCCCCTCCTCTGGAACGAACGCTCTATTCAGAGCGCCGGAGCTGACGCTAACACAGGATTGGAACGAACGCTCTACCCAGAATCTCGGCTAGGATCGCGCCGTGAAGACGCCCGAGAAGACCTCCGCAAAAGCCGAGGCGAAGCCCGGTACCCGCGAGCGGATCGTCCGGGCCACCTCCCGGCTGCTGCAACGCCAGGGGTACGAGGGCACCGGGATCAAACAGATCTCCCGCGAGGCCGAGGCCACCCTCGGCTCCGTCTACCACTTCTTCCCGGGCGGCAA
Organism: Kitasatospora sp. NPDC057542; assembly: GCF_042801945.1. Lineage (NCBI taxonomy): Bacteria > Bacillati > Actinomycetota > Actinomycetes > Kitasatosporales > Streptomycetaceae > Kitasatospora > Kitasatospora sp. NPDC057542. The sequence goes on along the minus strand of NZ_JBHVFE010000068.1, from coordinate 483 downwards.
GCAGGAGCTGGCCGCCGAAGCGATCCGGCACGGGGACGAGGAGTTCGCCGTCATGCTGCGCACCGCGTTCGGCTCCTCACCGGACCTGGGCGACGCGACGACCGCCTGCACCCGGCTGCTCGCCGAGGAACTGCGCGAGTCCGACTGGCAGGACGGCTGCCCGATCACCAGCACCGCCCTGGAGACGGTCGGCCGGGTGCCGGTGATCGAGGAGGCGGTGGCCGAGGCCTTCGCCCACTGGCGGGCCATCGTGACGGAACGGCTGCTCGCCGCCGGCATCGACGAGGAGGACGCCCTTGAGCTGGCAGGCACCGTGATCAGCGCCCTGGAGGGCGCCGAGCTCGCCGCCCAGCTCGCCCGCAGCGAGCAGCCACTGCTGGTCGCCGGCAAGCACCTGGCCCGCCTGCTCACCGCCTACGCCGACCACCGGGCCTGACCCGCGGAGCCCGACCGCCGCCGGACAACGTGAGGAGCCGGCGCAGC